>BEID01000026.1 GCA_002898975.1 bacterium HR27
CTGGTCAATGCCGCTACCCACACGACGCTCGCCCATGACCTGGGAACGCTGCTCAGCACGCTCGCCTACGCCATCCGCACCTACCGGGCACGCGCGGTCGTCATTGACTCGCTGACTGGCTTCTACGAGGCGCGCGAGATGCAGGCACGCGAGATCGTCCGCCCGCTCTACTCGTTCCTCAAGAAGTGGCACCAGACGGCTCTCGCCGTCTCCCAGAAGCGAAGCGGCCACGAACTCCTGACTGCGGAGGCAGCCGGCGGCTTCGCGGTCGGGCACATCCTGGATGGCTCGCTGGTACTGGCCAAGCAGCCGGTGCTCTCGGCCCAGCAGGCCCGTCTCTACCGGACACCGATCGGCGAGACGGTGCGGCTGTTCCGCATCGACGGTTGCCGCATGAGTGGGCACGACACGGCAACCCATCTCCTGGAGATCACGCCGGAAGGACTGGTGCGCATCGGGCCACGACTCAGCGACCTCGCACGCGGGACATCACCGACAACAGCGGGAGAGGAGGAAGAGGAGTGACACCGATCGAAGTGACGCCGCAGCCACCGGATCTCGACCAGCAGGCACTCCGCGTCTTCCTCAAGGCGATCGAGCTCGTCGGCGGTCCCCGTCAGCTCGTCGAGCTGAAGCGCCTCACGTGGCTTCCTAGCCTCATGGAAGCGTCCTACGCTGTCGTCCTCGCGGAGGAACACCACTGGTCAGCCGACGAGATCGCGCGCTTTCTCGGCGTGTCGACTGCCGCCGTCCGGCACCTCCTCCGCACACCGGAAGCCGCGGTACTCGAACGCCTCCGCGGCGAGGAACCGAGCGAGCAGAACGTGCACATCGCCGGAGGGCTGGCCAAACTCGCGCTCGACGCGCTCCGCCGAGAGGAAGAGACGAGCCAGCCGGAAGGGTGACGAGCACTCGCTCGCTGGGACCCCCTCGCCAGTCCATCGGCCGCTGGTGCCTGGCTCGCACAGTGACGCTGGCCAGGACTCCTATTCGATGAGTACGACTTTCCCCCTTTCCGCCAGCCGGTCCGGGTGATATCCTGCGGGCACGAGACGCTCTGTGGCCCGTTGGGTGACTGGACGGTGAGGATGGCTGGAGAGACCGAAACCTGGGACGGGACCCCGGAACACGAGGATCTCACCTGGCTCACCGAGCCGCCGCTGTACTGGATCGTCATCCACAGCGAGCCGCTGCCACCGATCCCTGGCCTGGTCTATCTCGCGACGAACTCCTTTGCGGACTCGGCGTACAACGAGACGCTCGTCGCGGCACCGGACGAACCGGAGCTCATCGAACTGTTGCGTCTCGCCGCAGGTGTCCGAGCGGTCGTGCCAGGCTATCTCCGGTACTTCTTCCAGGACGACGCGGTGATCGCAGTCGTCAACGGCACAGCGATCACCTGGTTCGATTCCGTCGATGAGGCGCTGCGCTGGGACCCGTTCGCCGAGCCCGATACGATGCTGCCACCCGGACCGACTTCCTAGGCGATGGTCGCCCCACACGCGTTGGCCGCCTACACCGTCACGCTCCTTTTCCACGGCGACTCCTGCCTCCTGCTCGAGCGGAGCAGCGATCGTGCCCGGTTCCCTGGGCAGTGGACGGGTATCGGTGGCCGCGTCGAGTCGCACGAACTCGCGGATCTCACCGCCGCCGCTCGCCGCGAACTCGCTGAGGAGACAGGCCTGCCACCGCACGACGTGCCACCGCTCGTCCTCCGCCGGGCTGTCCTCCAACACCGTCCGAGTCGTCCCGAGCTGACGCTGCTCTTGTACTTCACCGGAGAACTCCCGCAGCGACTGGCGCTCCCGCCCGGTCGGGAGGGAGCGTTCCACTGGATCAGGGCAACCGAGTTGCCCCAGCTTCCGCTGATCGACAACGCCCGGATCGTCCTCCCGCTCCTCGTCGCCGACCGAGCACGCGATCCGGCCGGGAACGAACCGGTCCGGCTCGGCGTCGCTCGCTGGAATCCCAACGGCACGATCGCCGAGATCGTCTGGAGCTGAACTCCGAGAACGGCGGTGCCGCGCTCATCCGGTGCCCACCGGGCTCGTCCAGGTTGACCAGGCAGCTCCACCGGGGTTCCATGCGACCATGCTCCAGAGCGAGCGACGACCCGCACAGTGGTGCGTGCCGGGCGAGAATCAGCGCGCAGGCTGCCGCACCACACCGCTGTCGTGCTGGAGCGGAATGAAGCAGCCGGCCCCTGCACGAGGCAGGAGCCGGCGCTCCGGTCGGGCGGTCTCCGGCACGATCGGGGACGCCGCTCAGCCCTCGCGGCGCTTCAGCTGCTCGACGACCGGCCGCGCTTCGCGCTCGAGTGTTTGCGCGACATCGGCGAACACGGTCGCCGGGTCTTCCTGCTGGACCGTCACGCGCTCCAGCCCTTTCCCGATGATCTGGTCCCCGTTGGGGATCCAGACACGCGCAGCATCCTGCGGCCGGGTCTTCGGTAGCTGGTCTACTGCCGTCTTGAAGTTCGGATTCTCCTCGAAGTAGCGCTGCATTTCGGCACTCGCGATCGCCGACTTCCGCACCGGCATGTAGCCAGTGTTCTGCGACCACCACATCGTACTCTCCGGTGAGGTCGCGAACGCAATCCACCGGAAGGCCGCTTCCTGCACCTCCTGTGGCTTGTTCTTGAGAATGGCCAGCCCGGCACCACCAGTGCAGCAGCCGAACCCGGCCGGCCCTTCCGGCAGGAAGGCTGTCCCGACCGGGAAGCTGGCCGAGCGGAGAATCCCGCCGAGGGAACCGGTCGAAGCCATCATCGCTGCGACGGCTCCATTGACGAAGTCCGCGACGAGATCCTGCGATGGCACCGCCATGCCATCACGCACCGACGCGAGGTAGAACCGTCCGGCTTCGACCGCCGGTTCCTCCTGGATGCGGATCGTGAAGTCCGGATCCGAGTACCGTCCACCCCACTGCCAGCAGACGGGTTGGAAGAGCCAGGCGATGTACGACGCAGCGCTCGGGTGCCCGAAAGCGTACCGCGTCGTGTTCCCACCCTCGCGCTTGACCAGCTGGCCACTCCACTCGACGAACTCGTCCCAGGTCGCAGGCCCGCGGTCAGGAAGGCCAGCCTCTTGCCAGATCTGCTTGTTGTAATAGAACAGCGGTGTCGAGCGCGCGAACGGAACCCAGTAGACGGTTCCCTGCCGCGTCCCCTCTTCGATCAGCGGGTCAACGTAGTCGCTGGTGTCGATCCCGTTGGCAGCGAAGAGGTCGTTCAGGGGCAGCAGGATATCGTTCAGATAGAACTTGAACCACCACACGTCCGACAGCAGCACGACGTCCGGTGTCGTGCCAGCGGCCAGAGCCTGCGTGAGCTTCTGGGCTGTCTCCTCGTAACTGCCCTGGTACTGGTATTCGAGTTCGACCTCGTTCTGCGACTCGTTGAACCGCTGCACGAGCGCTTGCTCGGCCTCGCCCAGCGTCCCGCTGTACGATCCCCAGTAGAGTACCTTGACCTTAGAACCGGTATTTTGGACGACTGCCGGCGCGGTCGGACTCGTCGTCCCGGTTCCACTCGCTAGCGCAACCGTCGGGCTCGCTGCAGTGCTGCCGCTCGCCGGGGCAGCTGTCGGCGTCGGCTCGCTCTGCCCACAGGCTGCCAGCAGTGCTGCCCCGGAGAGTCCACCGAGCGCCAGCACGAACCGTCGTCGTGTCAAACTCCGTGTCATCCGATCCCTCCTCCACTCGCCGATCAGCCTCGACATCGCCCTTTATCCCTTCAGCGCGCCACCTCCGATCCCCTTGACGATCCAGCGCTGCGCCAGGACGTAGACGACCAGCATCGGCAGGAGCGCCATCACCGTGCCGGCCAGGATCGGCCCCCAGTTCTGGACACCCTCGACGTCGTAGAGGTAGGCCACGCCGATCGGCACGGTGCGCCATTCCAGGCGGTTCGTTGCGACCAGCGGCCACAGGAAGTCGTTCCAGTGCGAGACGAGGTAGATCACCAGGAAGGTCACGATCACCGGCTGCGACAGCGGCACGACGACATGGCGCAGGAGCCCGAGGTGCCCACAGCCGTCCAGCCGGGCTGCATCGACCAGCTCCCGCGGCAGTGTCAGGAAGTGCTGGCGGAACAGGAAGACACCGAACGCGACCGCTGCGACGGGGACGATCAGTCCCTGGTAGGTATTGATCCAGCCCAGCCGGGCGATGGTGAGATAGTTCGGCAGGAGCGTCACCGTCTGCGGGACGAGCAGCGCCGCCACGGTGACTGCGAAGACGAATCCCTTCCCTCGCGCGTCGAGGAAGACGAGTGCATAGGCCGACAGCAGCGCAAAGAGCAATTCGATCGTCACCGCGCCGGCGGTCGTGACGAGGCTGTTCAGGAAAAAGCGCCCGAACGGCACCGCCTCCCACGCGGCCAGGAAGTTGCTCCACTGCGGATCGCGCGGAATCCAGACCGGTGGGAAGGTGTAGATCTCCCGGTTCGTCTTGAGTGCACCCGTCGCGACCCAGTAGAGCGGCAAGCCCATCACCGCCACGACCAGCCAGACCAGTGCCGCCAGCACGAGTCGTGTGAGCACACGCCGCCATCGCAATGGCCTAGTCATAGGAGACCCTCCGTTCGCCGATCCGCACCTGAAGCAGGCTGATGATCGCGAGGATGACGAAGAGGAACACGGACGCAGCGGCGGCACGACCGGCATTGAAGGCGACGAAGCCCTGCTCCCAGATGTAGAAGAGCAGCGTCGTCGTCGCGTTCACCGGACCACCGTTCGTCAGTACCTTGATGAGGTCGAACGCCTGGAAGGACGCGATGGTCGACACGACGACCAGGAACAGCGTGGTCGGCCCGAGCTGCGGCAGCGTCACCGCGCGAAACCGGGCCAGCGCCCCTGCACCGTCGACCATCGCGGCCTCGTACAGCTCTTGGGGGATCCGCTGCAACCCCGCGAGATAGACGATCGTCGCAAATCCGACCGTCTTCCAAATCGAGACCAGAATGACCGCCACCATCGCCAGCCGTGGGTGGTTCAGCCAGTCCGGCGAGACCGTCCCCAGCCAGCTGGCGACCTGCCCGACCACCCCGAAGCGCGGATTGAGCATGTTGACCCAGAAGATCCCGACCGCCGCACCGCTCAGCACGTACGGGGCGAACACCACGCTCCGAGCGAGCGCGATCCCGCGCAGCCGCTGGTCGAGCAACAAGGCGAACAGGAGTCCCAGCACGAGCGTGCCGCCGACCGTGCCGGCGGTGTACACCACGGTGTTGCGCAAGACTTCGTGAAAGTCACGGTCGCCGAGCAAGAAGCGGTAGTTTTCCAGCCCAACGAAGACCTTCACTGGACTGATCAGATCCCACTGCTGGAAACTGAGGTAAACATTCACGACGAGCGGCCAGTAGGTGAACACCGCGAGCAGGAGCAAGTTCGGTGCCACGAACAACACGAAGAGCAGCCGCTCGCCGAGAATCCGGCGCAACCGGCTGGCTGCCGCCTGCTCGTCACTGCGCACTGGCGTGGCTACGGTGCGTTGCTGTTCGAGCACCTTTAGCGAACGTTCCATCCTCCTGCTCCCTCACGCGGCGATCCGTTCGTCCCTTTCCGTTGGTACCCGAGCACGAGCACGCAGGTGTTGCGATGCTGTTGCGAGGCAGCAGAACAAGCTGTAGCGGAGCTACTTCGCAACGAATCCGACACCGATCAGCCAAGGCTCGCGACGAAACTGAGGGTGACGACGGTTCAACCGCTCGCGAAGGGAGCAGAGCGATGGAAACGAGCACTCGCTGGAACGACTTCCTCCGCCGGTGGCCACAGCGACCCTGGATCATCGCCCACCGGGGAGCCTCCGGCCTGGTACCGGAAAACACACTGACAGCCTTCGTTCTGGCCGCCGAGCAAGGATCCGATTTCGTCGAACTCGACCTCCGGATCACCAGCGATGGGCACCTGGTCGTGCTGCACGATGCGACACTGGAGCGGACAACCGACGGCCGCGGCTTCGTCCACGAGCACACGCTCGCCGAACTCCAGCGCCTGGACGCCGGGTTCACCTTCACGCTCGACCGCGGTACCACCTACCCGTTCCGCGGGCTCGGGCTCCGTATACCGACGTTCGAGGAAGTCGTTGCCTGTGTGCCACCGCACGTCGGGATCAACGCTGAGGTGAAGTCGGCCCCGTGGGATCCAGCCGACCGCCAACGCGGCCAGGCGATCGCTGAGCGGCTCGTGGCATTCGTGCAGCGGCACCCGACGCTTCGAGAGCGTCTCCTGGTCTCCTCGTTCGACCATGCCGTGCTCGACACGATCCGCCAGCTCGACCCCGCCATTCCACTCGCACTCTGCACCGTACCGCTCCGCCCTCTCCCGGAGCAGCTTCATCGGGTGGTGGAGCACGGCTACGACGCCTTCCATCCGATGGACGTCGGCTTCGACGAACACGGCGCAGCAGTCGTGACCTCCGCACACCTGCATAGGCTACTGGTCAACGTCTGGACGGTCGACGTGCCCGAGCGTGCCGTCGAGCTGGCTGCCCTGGGCGTCGACGGGATCATCACCGACTATCCGGACGCGACACGCCGGGCGATCGAGCGCGCGTTCGGTCCGCGGCGGCCAGCTGGACTGGTGGCGACGAGCTGACGCGGAGCACCACGCCGGTCTCGGTGGAGGCAACCGGTACTGACCGCGCGGCGTTCGCTTCCGAGTAGCCCGCTGCGCCACCCCCACCAGGGCATGTGCGTGCTACACTGAAATCCGACTGACGCGTCGGTCGGATTCGGGGGTAACGATGTCCGGCTCGACCAGCCAGGGAGCAGCCAGCAGCGAAACGATGCAGGCACGCGCGCGCGAGCGCCGCGAACGCATCCTCGACGCAGCGCTCGAGGTCTTCACCCGCCGCGGCTATCGCGAGGCGACGATGGACGACGTCGCTGAGGCAGCCGCGACCTCGAAGGGCGGCGTCTACTTCCACTTCCCAGGTAAGGAGCAGCTCTTCCTGGCACTCCTCGAGCGGAGCGCTGACCTCTTGCTCCAACGCACCGCCGAAGCGCTCGCCCGGGCGTCCGATCCGGCCGCCAAGCTGGATACCGCGCTCGACGTCGTGCTGCGGCTCTTCACAGCGCACCGTGCACTCGCGCGGCTGTTCCTGGTCGAGGCGCTCGCCGCTAGCCCGGCGATCCAGGGTGCACTTGTCGATGTCCGCCGTCGCTTCGCGGGGCTCATCGCCCGCGAGTTGATCGCCGCCCGTGAGGCGGGTGTCATCGGCCCGATCGATCCTGATCTGGCGGCGACTGCCTGCTTCGGTGCGCTCTATGAGGGCGTTACCCAGTGGGTGCTGACCGGCCAACCGGCTGATCTCGAACAGGCAGCGCCGGAACTCCGCCGGCTTCTCCGTCGCATGCTCGGGATACCGGACTCCGGGAAGGAGGACGACGCACGATCATGAGCCGCCACGCCCTCCGCCCCGCGCTCGCTGATCTGTGGACAGTGGCCGAGCGTCGTGCAGCGGCGGCTGGCCAGCCGGTGCTCTTGAGCTGGTCGGATACGAGCGAACCGGCCGATCCGATCGCGCTCTTCACCCGATCCAGCGAGACGATCCGCCTGCTCTGGTACGCTCCGGCGACCGGCGAGGCAGTGGTCGGGCTCGGCGGTCGCCGTTTGCCGATCGCGACGGGCGCAGCGGCTGCCGGAACGGTGCCGGAGCGGCTCGCCCGCGTCTGGCGTACTGCGGCAGCGGAAGCCTTGCAGGAAGGACCGCTGGCCCCGCTCGTCTTCGCCGGTTGGGCGTTCGATCCCCACCAGCCGGGGGATGCTCCCGACTGGGCATCGTTCGGTGCCGCTCAGCTCCTCTTGCCACGCTTCGTGTACCGGCAACGAGGGGCGCTCGCCTTCCAGGCGCTGCAAGCGATCGTCCGTCCGGGCGAGACGATGCCCCCATCTCCACCAGCCAGTCGACCGGTCGGTCGACCGGACTCGCAGACCGGGCAGCCTCGTATCGTCACGCGGCGCGACCTCCTGAACCGAGGCGACTGGCAACGCCTGGTCGAGACCGCGCTCACCGCTATCGACCAGGGCACGCTCCGCAAGGTCGTCCTCGCCCGTGCGGTCGACCTCGTGGCCGACCGCCCGTTCGACGAGGAACGCGCGCTCCGGAGTCTCGCCGAACGCTACCCGAACTGCACGCTCTTCGCGGTCGCCATGGGCTCATCGGTCTTCCTCGGGGCAACACCGGAACGCCTGGCACGCGTGACCGCTGGCACGGTCACGACAGTCGCCCTGGCCGGCTCCATCCCACGCGGAGCGGATGCGGCGAGCGACCGGTCGACCGTCGCTGTACTCCGCGCGAGCGCGAAGGACCGCTCGGAACACGAGTTGGTCGTCCAGGCAATCGAGCAGGCCCTGGCACCGCTCTGCACGCGCCTTTCTGTTCCGGATGCGCCAGTCGTGCTGTCGATGGCAAATGTCCACCATCTGGCCACGCCGATCGTCGGCGTGCTCCGTGATGGCCTCGGTGTCCTCGATGTCGCGGCACGGTTGCATCCGACTCCTGCCGTCGGCGGGACACCGCGCGAGACAGCCCTCGCCTTCATCCGCGCGCACGAGCCGGTGCCGCGCGGCTGGTATGCGGGCGCGTTCGGCTGGGTCGAGGCAACAGGAGACGGCGAGCTGGTCGTCGCACTCCGCTCCGGACTGCTCCGTGGGTCGACTGCTCGACTCTATGCAGGCTGTGGGATCGTCGCTGGATCCGACCCGCTCACCGAATGGACCGAAGCTGAGGCGAAGCTCCGGCCGATGCTCGAAGCCCTCGCGGGAAGCTGAGCCATGGAGTACCGTGAAGCACTCGGTGCCGCTGTGACGGCCTTCGTGCAGGCGCTGGCCAGCGCTGGCGTCCGCCACGCCTGCTTCGCGCCTGGGTCACGCTCGACACCGCTCGTCCTCGCGCTCACCCGCGAGCCCCGCATCCGGCTGTGGGATCACCTCGACGAGCGCGCCATGGGCTACTTCGCCTTGGGGCTCGCCCGAGCGCTCGCCGAACCGTTCGCGGTCGTGACGACGTCCGGCACGGCCGCCGCGAACCTCCTGCCAGCCGTCGTCGAGGCCTCGCTCAGTCAGGTACCGCTGGTCGTCCTCACTGCCGACCGGCCGACGGAACTCCGTGATGTCGGCGCACCGCAGACGATCGACCAGCTTCGTCTCTACGGCACGCACGTCAAGTGGTTCAGCGACG
>BEID01000027.1 GCA_002898975.1 bacterium HR27
GCAGCTTGCCGAAGAGAAGCAGGCGCAGGTCGGCCCGGATGGGTCGTTCTCGTTCGAAGGGCTCGCCACCGGCGCGCAGGATGCCTATATCCTGGCGGTGCGGTACGCCGGCGTGGAATACGTCAGTCCGATGGTGCAGTTGAACGAGCAGCCGCAGCAGACGGTCGATCTCACTGTCTACGAGACGACGACCGATGCGAGCGTCCTGCGCGTGAACTCGCGCTCGATCGTGATCGCCGGTGCGTCGCCCGAGCTGCGCGCTGTCGACGTGATGGACATCGTCATCGTCGAGAATACCGCTGACCGGACGTACGTCGGCGACAGCAGCGGTGTCGTGCTCCGCATTCCGCTCCCCCAGGGTGCGCAGGAGATCAGCCCACAACCGGGTTTCGACTATGGCCAGCCGCGCCTCGAAGGGAACGTTCTGCTGACGACCGGTCCGGTGCCGCCAGGGTCGCACACGATCGTCCTCAGCTACACCGTGCCCTATTCTGGTACCCGCGCGACTCTCTCCATCGGTACGGCGATGCCGACCGGTACCTTGCGTGTCCTGGTGCGCGACGGGACCTACGAACTCGACTCGCGGAGCCTGATCGATACCGGGACGGTCGAGGTGAGTGGCGTCACGTACCGAGTGCTCGCGGTCGATGCGCCGGTGGTCGGTGATACGCACGTGGTGCAGGTCAGCGGGCTTCCGCGTACGGGACTGCTGCTCGACCTCCCGCTCGGTCCGAGTATCGCGATCGCCGTCGGCACGCTCGGCCTCCTGGTCGCTCTCGTGCTCACGGTGATCGCGCTGCGACGGCGCCGGGCCGGGCCTCAGGAGCAGGCTGCTGCGGCCGTGGACGAGCGTTTGCAACTTGCTGCCGAGCTGAACCGGCTGGATGAGGCCCGGGCAGCGGGTGACCTGGACGAAGCGCAGTACAACGAGCGACGGGAGGCGATTCTGGCGCAGCTCCGACAGCTCGTCCTGCGCGAGCGCGGCGTCGAAGGAGGGCAGTAGACCGATGCGGCGGCCGGTCGAAATTCGTGACCTGGCAACGTTGCAGCTCCCGAGTGACGCACAGATCGCGCCCGATGGCAGCGAAATCGCCTACGTCCTCACGACGATGGATCTCGATGCGGATCGCTATCGCTCAGCGATCTGGCTCGTAGACAGGGCTGGTGGTGCACCCCGTCGCTTCACGCGGGGGGACGGGCGGGATTTCATGCCGCGCTGGTCACCGGACGGGCAGCATCTGGCTTTTCTGTCCGACCGCTCCGGTACCGATCAACTGTGGGTGATTCCACGTCGCGGGGGCGAGGCGCGCCAGCTCACCCGGTTCGCCGAGCCGGTCACCGCGTTCGACTGGGCACCGGACGGGCGACGCCTCGTTGTCGTCACACGGGCTGTCCAGCCGGAGGGTGCGCCGGAAGCGGCGACGGACGTCGTCCGCTTGACGGGGCTCCGCTACCGGTTCGATGGCCAGCGCGGGTTCCTCCACGAGCGGCGGAGCCATCTCTGGCTCGTCCAGCTCGAGGACGGTGCGGTGGTTCGCCTCACCGAGGGGGACTGGGACGACGACTGGCCGGCCTGGGCGCCGGACGGCTCGTCCCTCGTGTTCACCTCGAACCGCACCGACGAGCGAGAGTGGAATGCGGCGAGCGAACTGTGGCGGCTCGATCTAGATGCGAGCAGCCGGCCGGTCGCCGTCGAACAGCTTGCCGGCGGTACGGCCGCAGCGCTCGGCCGGCCGGCCTGGTCGCCCGACGGTCGTACCATCGCTGCTGTCGGCCATTTCGAGTCGTGGGCTGGCTCGGCTCGGCACAAGCGACTGTGGCTCATTGCGCGCGATGGGAGCGCGGTGCGCTGCAGCACCGAAAGGTTCGACGCCACGTTGGACGACGCACTCTTGACCGACACCTTTGGCCCGACGCGACCCGGTCTCGTCTGGTCGCCGGACGGGAAGTGGGTCTATGCGCAGGTGAGCGAGCAGGGCGCGGTGCGGCTGTATCGGTTCCCGATCGACGGTAGCGAACCGCACTGCATCATCGGCGGCGCACGCCGTGTGCTCGACTTCAGCCTGAGTCGTGACGGTCAGTGGATCGCAGCGACGATTGCCGATCCTCTGGATCCCGGGTCGGTCTGGCTGCTCGCCGCCGACGGTAGCCGGGCGGAACGGCTGGTCGACCCGAACCGCGACTGGAAGGAGCAGGTCACGCTGGTCGAGCCGGAGGAGCTGTGGGTCTCCAGTCCGACGGACGGTCGGCCGATCCAAGCTTGGCTCCTGCGTCCGCCGGCAGCAGCTAGCCAGAAGGTGCCGCTCGTCCTGTCGATCCACGGTGGTCCCCACGCTATGTACGGGTGGGTGTACTGTCACGAGTTCCAGGTACTGGCCTCTGCTGGCTACGCGGTCGTGTACGCGAACCCGCGGGGAAGTCAGGGGTACGGGGAAGCGTTCCTCTCCTGCACGCGTGGTGCGTGGGGCGAGGCGGACATGCCCGACCTCATGGCAGTCGTCGATGCTGTCGTCGCACAGGGCTGGGTCGATCCGGAGCGGTTGGGCGTGTGCGGGGGATCCTACGGTGGCTACATGACCAACTGGATCATTGGCCATACGGATCGGTTCAAGGCGGCCGTTTCCATGCGGTGTGTTTCCGATCTCCTCAGCATGTACGGGACGAGCGATATCGGAGTCTACTTCAGCGAGTGGGAGATCGGTGCGACGCCGTGGGAGGATCCGGAGCGCTACCGGCGGCTCTCGCCGCTCACGTACGCGCCGAATATTCGAACGCCGCTGCTCCTGCTCCATGCCGAAGAAGACTGGCGCTGTCCGATCGGCCAGGCCGAGGAGTTGTTCGCCTGGCTCCGTCGGCTCGGGCGGACGGTCGAACTCGTCCGCTTCCCCGGTGAGGGACACAATTTGACGCGGAGCGGTCGACCGAAGCACCGCATCGAGCATCTCGAGCACGAGCTCCGCTGGTTCCGCACGTACCTCGGCAGTTAGCTGTTCGGGCTAGGAGGCTCTCCGGTCTCTGCGCGCTCGATCAGCTGGCGGCCTCGGGCGACGACCGCGCGGGCGAACTCGTCCGGTAGCGCGCGGAGGCTCACCCAGCGTTCGAGAAGCGACACCGGGTCGTGCCGTGTTTCCTGCGAGACGTCGACGCGCGGGCGGGAGAGCCGTTCGGTCTCGACCAGGATGCCCGCGACATGGGCTGCACCCAGTTCGAGCAGCCAGCGGCGCACTTCGTTCGGGCGCAGCGTACTGGCTCGTTCCGGCGGCACCCGGAGGAAGAGACGGACGATCGCGTCCTGGAGTTCTGCCGTCCGGCGCTCCAGCGCGTGTTGCAATTCGTCCATCGGTGTCTCGGTCGTGAGATCGAAACGCAGCGTCCGCATCGCGCGCGTGCGGACGGGGCGGAACGACCAGTTGACCTGCCGCGGATGCTCTCCTGGTTCGATCGTGACGAGGACGAAGCCCTTCTCCTCGCGCTCCTCGCTGAAGTCGATCCGTTCGACGCTTCCTGCATAGATGACCAGGGGGCGATCATGGAGAACCTGGTGCTTGTGCAAGTGCCCGAGCGCGACGTAATCGATCGGCGCATCGAGCAGTCCGAGCTCGTCGAGCGCGAAAACCGGATCGTTGCCGAGCAGGACGCTGCGCTCGGCACCGAACTCTCCACCCTCCAGCGTGAGGTGGCCCAGGAAGACCGCGGGGTGAGATGGGTCGAGGCTGGCGAGGTGCTCGCGAACGGTTCTGCTGACCAATTCCCGGAATGTCCGTTCCAGTTCCGTCGCGGGAGCCTGGCGCAGTTGCTCGTCGACCAGGAACGCGGTCATCGGGAACCAGGGGAGGGCCACCACCTGGAGCGGCCCGGAACGCGTCTTCACCGTCAGGCAGGCTGGCCGGCTCACCACGCTGACGCCTGGGAGTTGCAACGCTTCGTAGATATCCATCGGCGTCGAGCGCGCGAGGCTGCGTGGCCGGTCATGGTTGCCGACGAGCAGGACGGTCGGAATGTCTGCGGCCAGGAGACGCTGGATCCGAGAGGCGAAGAGACGCTGGAGCGTCGGGCTCGGATCGGCGTTCTTGAAGGCGTCACCGGCGAACAGCACCGCGTCCACTTGCTCGGCGAGCGCGGCCTCGATCACCTGGTCGAAGGCGGCGAGACAGTCTTGAACGCGTGTGCTGTAGCCCAGTTCCGGTCGGAAGGTGCCGTGCGTTTCGATGCCGAGATGGAGATCGGCAAAATGCAGCAGGCGCAGAGCCACGCGACCGTCCTTTCTAGCCGGTCAGGAGGCGCCGCAGCACCTCGTCGCGCGTGCGACCCGAGCCGTCCGGATGTCCACTGCGGGCGCGAACGAACTCGAGCAACTCCTCGCGCCGGTACGGTCGCGTGCGGATCGCAACGGGCATCCGGACGGCATGCCCGACGATGACGCATTCCTGGCGGGGACTGAGGTTCGCCAGCAGGTTGCGGAGGCCCGAGCGGTCAGCGACGCCCGTTAGGACGGCCTCGATGTCTTGCTGGTCACTGAGCGGCCCGATGATCTTCGTGCCGAGCTGCGAAAGGATCTCGCGGTCGATACTGGACGGCCGCTGGTCCACGATCAGTAGGGTAACGCGATACTTCCGCATCTCGCGTGCGATCGTGCCGAAGATCGACTGCCTGGCTGCTTCCGGCGTCAGGAATTTGTGTGCTTCTTCCAGGACGATCACCAGCGGGCGGATCTTGGCCTCGCCGCCGGCCAGCTGGGCTTCCAGGACGTCTTCGGTGTACTTGCCGTGAATCCGCCGGGTCAGCAGGTTAGCCACCAGCATGTAATCCAGGAACGAGTCGTACCTCCCGAATTGGACGATGACGTGTGTGCCGCGCTGGAGTTTCTGGATGATGTCGTCGATGACGGAAAAGTCGAGGGTGGGACAGATATAGGGACGATTGACCAACCGGCCCAACTTGGAGCGCAGTGCATTGACGGAGGCCTCAGCAACGCCTGTTTCCGAGCAGAACGCCTTGACTGTCTCACTGTCGAACTTTTGTGTCTGGTCGATCCACTCGCGCCCGAACCGCGCGTACAGGTGATGCGCGACCGTGGCGAAGGTCGGGTTCAGGTTCAGCTCCTCGGCCAGGAGTTCGATATCTTCCGGTTCGATCTGATCGAGGCCGATCCGGATCGTCCGGGCGCTCGCGCTTTTCTCGGTGCGGTCGTCCAGCGTGTACACGTGGACCCGCGACGGGCCGAAGAGTTCGCGCAACCCGATGAGCTCCGGCTGGTCGCTCGGAGCGCGTGCGTACTCGTTGTGCATATCGAAGAGGAGCACGGAGACCTCGTCAGCCAGAATCAGGCCGATGAGAAGCAGCCGGGTCAAGACGCTCTTGCCGCTTCCGCTCTGCCCGAAGACACCGTTCGAGCGCTTGACCAGTTCCGCGAGATCGAGCGGCACCGGGATATCCATCGCTGGTGGAGTGCCGAGCGCGAAATGCGTCGTGTCCTCGCGGCCGAAGACAGCCGCGAAATCTTCCGCAGTGGCCTGCCGAAGGTAGGCGAAATGGGGTGGAATCGTTCGTGCGGGACGTGGTTCGACGTTGCCGTGCTCCAGCTCGAGCGAGGGCCGGATTTCAGCCACCGCGTACGCCTGCGTGCCGCGCAGGATACGACTCATGAAGGAGGAACGGAGTGGCGGGTCGGCTGCGATAGCTGAGTCGGTCGTATCCAGCGAAAGATCCGTCACCATGCCGAAATACCGGTGGCGGTCTCCCTCCAGTACCACGAAACTGCCGACCCGGAGACGCTCGACCGCCGTCGGATCCAGCAAGCGGACGCGCAGGCCGCGGCTGAAGCTTCCCTCGGTCACCACGCCGAGAAGACTCGCGTCGAGGTCACCTCGCTCGTCGGGTCGGTGCGCCGCAGCGTTCACGTTGCCTCGTCCGTTCGCAGCCTGACGCTTCCGCGCACCGGATTGTACCATGGGAACGAATACGCAGGTGGGAACGTGACCGATGTTGGACAACGAATGGGAAACACTGGCTGAACTCCTGAAAGCTCCGACGGATCCGAGTCGTCGTGTGTTGGCTGGGCCGGTCGGTCGGCTCCAGGCACTCCACTGGATCACGCGCGCAGCGACGAGCAGCCTCGATCTCGACGAAATGCTGAACACGGTCGCGCGGGTGTTGCGCGAGACGATGCGGGCCGATTCGTGCGGTATCTTCCTTTATGACGAATCCTCGGGCACGCTCACGCTACGGGCGGTCGATGGGGTTTCGCCGGATCGGCCGGGCCGCATCACGCTCCCGCTCGGCGTCGGCATTACCGGGCAAGCTGCGCTCACGCGTCGACTGCAGATCGCGTTCGATGCACCGCGGCATCCGGCATACGTCGATTATCCGCATGTCGACGATCGGCCGTTCGCGAGCCAGGTTTCCGTGCCGTTGATCGCGCGACAGCCGGGGCGTCTCCTCGGCGTACTGAATATCCTGACGCTCGAACCGCGTGAATTCTGGCCAGAGGAAATCGATTTCCTGGAGACGGCGGCGGGGGAGATCGCCATCGCCATCGAGAACGCGCTGCTGTACAGCGAGACGGATGCCGAACTCCGCCGGCGGATCGCGCAGCTCGAGCTGCTCCAGCAACTCTGGCGGGCGATCGCCTCTACGCTCGACCTGGGCGAGTTGCTGGCGACGATCGCCACGCGGGCGATCGAACTCTCCGGTGCTCGTGGTGTCTCGATCGTCCGGCAGTCGCGTGCCAAGAGCGGTGGGCTCGAACTCCTCCGGGCCGCTCCGGCGGAGTGGGCGGCGCGTCACGAGGGAGCGCTCGAGCAGGCGCTCCGGAGCATCGTACAGGAAGTGCTCGACTCCGGGGCAGCCGTGTGGCGCGAGTTGCCCGATGACGGTGTGGCCGTCTACGCACTCCCGATGATCACCGGCCGGCGGGCTGTCGGGGCCCTCTGCCTGGCTTACCGGTACGGTACCGCGCCGCCGGTGCAGACTGGCCTCCTGCACGCGTTCACCGACACGGCGGCGATCGCGATCGAAAATGCCGAACTCTACGAGGAAGCGCGGCGCGGGTTGGCCCGTGCCTCGGCGCTGCTCCGCGAACTTCACCACCGCGTCCGGAACAACTTGCAGACCGTCGCAGCGCTCCTTTCGCTGCAAGCGCGACGGGCTGGTCCGGAGGCACGTGCCGTGCTGCAGGATGCCGTGAGCCGCATCCGGAGCCTCACGGTCGTCCATGACCTGCTGAGCGGCCGGGAGATGCCGGAGGTGCCGCTCCTGGAACTCGCACGGATCGTTGTCTCGCAAGCCGTGCACTCGTTGTACGGTGACGACGTTGCCGTCGAGTGGACGATCGAGGGAGACGAGGTCGCTGTGTCCTCGCGACAGACCACGGTTCTGGCACTTCTCCTGAACGAGTTCGTGACGAACGCGGTGCGACACGGGTTCGCTGACGGTCCGGGCCGAATTGCAGTCCGCGTACGGGCTGAGGGAGACCGCGCGGTGCTCGAGGTCGAGGACGACGGGCGTGGGTTGCCCGCGGATTTCGATCCGCTCCGGAGCCGTGGGCTCGGGCTCCAGATCGCGCGGACACTGGTGGAGGTCGACTTGCGTGGCGAGCTCGAGATCGGCCCGGCACCGCGAGGGGGCACGCTCGTACGCGTGCGCTTCGTCCCGGAAGGACAAGTCGCGGCAGCGGCGAGTGTTCCGAGTTGACGCTCACGTGCTCGGGCGCGGATACTGCAGCTGGATGGACGGTGGTGTGGGAACGGGAAAGGGTATGATGGCGAACGAGGGGTTTACCGGTTACTGGGCGGTCATCTTGGGAGCGTCGAGCGGGTTCGGAGCCGCGACCGCGCGGGAACTCGCGCGGGCCGGTATGCATATTTGCGGTGTGCACCTCGACCGGCGCGCGACACTACCGATGGCCGAGGCGGTCAAGGCGGACGTTGAGGCGGCGGGTGTGGAGGCGCTGTTCGTCAATGCCAATGCTGCGGACGCCGAGACGCGCCAGCAGGTCACGACCGCGCTCCGCGAGCGTGGTGCACGGGTGCGGGTGCTCATGCACTCGCTCGCCTTCGGGACACTGCGGCCCTATATCGATGAGGACGCTTCGCAAGAGGTGACGCAGAAGCAGCTGGAAATGACGCTCGACGTGATGGCGAACTCGCTGGTCTACTGGACGCAGGACCTCTTCCATGCCGGCTTGTTCGAGCGCGATGCGCGCATCTTCGCCATGACGAGCGAGGGATCGACACGGGTCTGGCGTGGTTACGGGCCGGTCTCGGCAGCGAAAGCTGCACTGGAGTCGCATGTCCGGCAGCTCGCAGTCGAACTGGCGAGGTACGGAATTACGGTCAACGCGATCCAGGCTGGTGTGACACCCACCCCGGCCCAGGCAAAGATCCCCGGAGCGGAGGAGATGCTCCGCGAGGCGGAGCGTCGCAATCCCAGCGGCCGACTCACCTCTCCGGAGGATATCGCCAGGGCGATCCGGGCGCTCAGCGCTCCCGGGCTGCTGTGGATCACTGGTAACGTCATCAAAGTCGATGGCGGTGAGTCTCTCGTCCCGTAGCTGGTCTCACTGCTCGACCGGCCCTTCGTAAACCAGCTGCTCGAGCAAGAGGAGCGTCGCTTCGGCGTCGGACAGGTCGACAGCTTCGAACGGCGCGTGCGTGTGTCGTGCTCCAACGGCGAGGAGTGCGGTCGGAATGCCCTGCCGGATGAGGGCAGCACCGTCGCTCCCGTACCGCTCGAAGACCACGTGCTGCACCGGGATACCGGCGTGGTCGGCGAGTTCAGCCAGCCGCCACAGGAGTCGCTGGTCGTAGTGCGTCGCGGAGTCCTTGTGTACGAGTTGCGGGCCGCCCCCGAGCATGGCGGGCATCCATTGCTCGCCGACCGTCGGCAGGTCGCCGACCAGTCCGACGTCGAGAGCGATCGCCCAGTCGACGTCGAGGTCCGCGCGCAACGAGCTCGCGCCGAGCAAGCCGTTCTCCTCCTGAACCGTGGCTGCGAAGTAGAGTGCGCAGTTGAGCTGCTGCGTGTCGATCTGGCGCACGAGGAGAGTCATTAGC
>BEID01000028.1 GCA_002898975.1 bacterium HR27
CTGGCTGGTGCGCCGTCGAGCGGAACGAGAAGCCGCTCCGGCGGTGCGGGGGCGCGCAGCGGTGCGGTACGGCGCTGCCCGGCACGAGCGACGAGCGTCGGGCGTTCGGCTTCCTGGAGCACCTGTTGCGCGATCCGACCGAAGAGGAAGCCGCGTAGACCACCGCTTCCATGCGTCGTGAGTGCGATGACATCAGCCCCGAAGGCGCGGGCCTGGCGCGCGATGCAGGACGCGACAGCGGCATGGTCAGCCGCGATCACGGCGACGCGGCACACGATTCCCGCTCGCCGGAGGTCGGCAGCGACCGCTTCCAGGTACCGTGCAGCCGCTTCGGCAGTGGTGAGGTGTGGTTCGCCGTGTATCGCTTCGGGCGGCGCAGCTTCGAGCACGTGGAGCAACACGAGTTCTCCACCACAGCGGTGCGCGATCCCGGCCGCGATCGGCAGGATCTCTTCGGCGAGGCGGGAGCCGTCGAGTGCGACGAGGATCCGGTCGAACGGTTTCGTCGTCATACGCCACCGCCGGCGAAAGTCGTCCAGAGGAGGAAGAGGTTGAGCGCCACGATGAGGGCAGCGAGCACGCTCGCGACCAGAGTCGTTACCCGGTGATTGGCGAGCGCTCCCATGAGCCTACGGTCGGCCGTGAAGCGGATCAAGGGGATGAGCGCGAAGGGAATACCGAAGCTCAGGACGACCTGACTGATGACCAGTGTCCGGGTCGGATCGAGCCCGAGCGCGATGACGACGAGAGCTGGAAGCATGGTGATGCCGCGGCGGAGCCACACCGGGATCGTTCGGTGGAGGAAGCCCTGCATCACGACCTGCCCGGCCATCGTACCGACGGTCGAGGACGACAGCCCGGAGGCAAGCAGCGAGACGGCGAACGCTGCACTCGCCAGCGGGCCGAGCAGGGGTTCGAGCGTCCGGTGCGCCTCCTCGATCGTGCCGACATGGGCGAGCCCACGGCTATGGAAGGTCGAGGCTGCCATCACCAGCATGGCCGCGTTCACAAGCCCGGCGATACCCATGGCGATCACGACATCGAGGACCTCAAAGCGGAAGATCCGGCGGGCCTCCTCGCTGGTGCGCGGCACGATCCGGTGCTGGGTGAGGGCCGAGTGCAAGTAGATCACGTGCGGCATGACGGTCGCGCCCAGGATACCGGTAGCCAGCAGCACGCTCTCCGGCCCAGCGAACCGCGGGATCACGGCATGGCTGGCGATCGCACCCCAATCGGGACGTTCGAGGATCGTCTCCACGACGTAGCAACCAGCGATGATGCCGACGAAGGTCGTGATCACCGCTTCGATCGGCCGGTGACCGTAGCGCTCCAGAGCCAGGATGGCGAACGTCGCGACACCGGTCAGGAGGCCGCCGATGAAGAGCGGAAAGTGAAAGAGGAGCGCGAAGCCGAGGGCAGCACCGAGGAACTCGGCGAGGTCGGTGGCCATGGCGACCAGTTCAGCGACGACCCACATAGCCCAGACGACCGGGCGGGGAAAACGCTCGCGGCAGACCTCGGCCAGGTTGCGGCCGGTGGCGATGCCGAGCTTGGCGGACAGCGACTGGATGAGCATCGCAGCGAGGTTAGCGGCGAAAATGACCCAGAGGAGCGTGTAGCCGAAGCGTGCCCCGC
The DNA here is from genome assembly GCA_002898975.1 of bacterium HR27. Lineage (GTDB taxonomy): Bacteria > Chloroflexota > Chloroflexia > Thermomicrobiales > Thermomicrobiaceae > Thermomicrobium. The sequence goes on from BEID01000028.1 coordinate 1,636, forward strand.
TCTCGATATTGGTCGCGTAGTTACCAGGATCGATGTAGGCGACGCTCGCGACGAAGGCCGGGCCGAGATAGGGGAGGACGCTGGCGAGGCGCCCGCGCACGAAGCGAAAACGGTGGGGTGCTGGTGCAGCGGCGGGTACCTCGGTCGGTGGCTCGTTCACGTCGCCTCCTTCCGAATTTAGCTCCTGCTAATCATACGCGATCGGGGGGTACAGTCGCTCGTTGGCAGCCGAGCGCGTCGCGGCAGAAGCGAGGTGGTATGCTCGGGACGATCAGGTTCCGAGGCGGTTCGGTCGCTGGGGGACGAGCGAGAGCGGTGGTACGCCGGGCAGCGGATTGGTTCACCCAAGCCGAGCACGATTTGGAACTCGCCGAGATCGCGGCAGCTGCGGGGCGGCACGAGTGGGCGTGCTTCGCGGCACAACAGGCGGCCGAGAAGGCGGTCAAGGCGCTCCACCTGCATCTCGGGCAGGCCGTGTGGGCGCATGCGGTGACGCGTCTCCTCGAAGAGCTGCCGCTCGCGGTACCGGAAGCGTTGCGCGATGCCGCCCGTCGCCTGGACGCCTATTACGTTGCGCCCCGCTATCCCGATGCCTTCGTCGAGGGACCACCAGCCCGGTACTTCGGCCCACGGCAGAGCGAGGAGGCGATCGGCTATGCCCGTGGCATCCTCGAGTTCGTTCGTACTCAGATGGCCGAATCGCGAAGAGATCCTCCGGGCGGTCGCGAACTGGGCGCGTGAGTTGCGCGTCCTCGGGCTCGTCGCCGTCGGCATCTTCGGCTCCTATGCGCGGGGCGATTGGGGCGTCGGGAGCGATGTCGACCTCATCGTGATCGTCGAGCATTCCGAGCGGCCGTCGATCGAGCGACCGATCGATCTCCCGCTCGAGCGGCTCCCCGTACCGGCCGATGCGCTCGTCTACACGCGTGCGGAATGGGAGCAGTTGCCGCAGGTGAACCCCCATTTCGCGTCGGTCCTGGCGCGCGAGGTCGTGTGGGTCTACGGGAAACCGGAGCCGACCGAGAAGCGAGCGGGCTCGGAGCGGTCGCACGACCGCCCCGAGCCCGAGCCTGCGAGCTCGCCCTAGCGAACCGGTGAGCTGCCCTGGTCGAGCACCGTTCCGTCCTCGCGGACGAATGCCCACTCGTAGTGGTCCGGGTAGAGAGCCAGCTCGAGGACGCCGTAGGCATTATCGATGCGCACTTCGTCGCACGGTTCGTCAGCGGCGTGCACGTCTGCATCGTAGACGTTCTTGCCGCCGGTACCGACGACGAAGTGGCGGACACTGCCGGTGTTGCAGACCGAGTCGGCATTCTGGATCGCATACCGCTGGTAGTTATGATCGTGGCCAGCCAGGGAAAGATCGACGCCGTACTGGTCGAACAGGCGATAGAAATCGCCCAGGCTGGACTTGTACTGACCGTAGTAATTGCCGGTCGTCCAGTACGGGTGATGCAGAAAGACGAGCACGTTCTTGCCGCGGTTGGCCTCGAGCACGCTCTGGACGAACTGGTATTGCGGTGAACCGACGCCACAGCCGCCGACCTTGGAACAGTTGGAGTTGATCGCGATCGCGATCCAGTTATTGCCGAGGTCGAAGGCGTAGTAGCCCTTCGTACGGTCGCCGGCGAGCGGGCCGAAGTAATCGAAGTAGCCTGCGGCCCCAGAGGTGAGGTACTCGTGATTTCCCGGTACTGGCTTGGTGATCGCCTTGAGCTGGCCCCAGGTCGGATCGTAGCTCTGCTGGAACTTGGCGAGTGCGCCGTCCTCGTACTGGAGGTCACCAAGCGCCAGCACGTAAGCGGGTGCGAGGCGCTTGGCGAGTTCGGCGGTGTACTTGTGCCGGCAGGCCGTGGCGGTGCCGTTGTTATTGTTCCAGCTGGACGAGCTCGGGTCGCAGGCGACGTCACCGATCGCGACGACCTTTACCGGACCGGTGCTGGAGGGTGGTGTGGTCGGTGTCGCGGTCGGTGTCGGCGTGGGCGCAGGCGACGGGGTGGTTGTGGGAGTCGGCGCCGGTGCGGAGCCCTGCCCGTTGGCGTGCAGAATGTCGAGGTAGAGACCGAAACCGGAAGGGCTTGCCCATTCGTCAGCCGATTCGACGGCGGTACCCTCGCCCCACTCGTTGAAGGTCGTGATCAGCTGCCACGGTTCACCGCTGGCGACCATGTCACGCACGTTCTGTGCCCAGCGGTTCGGATCGCGAGCCAGCCGAGGCTGGCTGTCGGTCGCCAGCCAGAAGCCGGGCGAGATGGTGTAGGAGTAGCCGCGCTGCTGGTCAGCCGCGACGGCCGGTCCGTACTGGTGCCAGGAGTCGGGCTGGTTGGCGCAAGTGCGATAGCCACTGAAGACCTTGAGGACGAGATAGGCACCGAGTTCGCGTGCGACCGGTACCCAACGGTCGGCGACTTCACAGGAAGAATCGTCGGCGTTGTAGACGAAGACGACGAACTTGCCGTTGACACGGAGATAGTCCGGGTCGTTGGCGTAGCGGTCCCGGATGTAGGTGAGGTCGCTGCGGATCTCGTCAGGTGTGAGGTCGCGCTGGCCTTCCTGCTCGTGATAGATCGCCCACTTGAAACCGGTACCGTCGCTGGCCTGGAGGATCTTGGCGAAGTCGACGTCGGTGTGATGACCCTGTCCCCACCAGGAGGCGATCGCAGCCTGGATACCGCCGTACTGCATGGCGGCGATGTGCTGACGGATCACCGTAGCGTCACCCGTGTCGTAGTAGCCGAGCGTCGGATGGTAATGGGTGAACGGGAAGATGCCGCTTTGCTTCCAAGCTTCTGGGAACCATGGGTAGTAGAAGACCGCCCGGATCGGGAAGGCGAGGCTGTCACCGGCTGGGGGTGTGCCGGGCATCGGTGTCGGACTCGTCGCTGGAGTCGGGCTCGGAGTTGGCGTGGGCGGTACCGGTGTCGGGGTGGGAGAGGACGGTGCGGCGAACTCGAGGACGAGCTGGGGCGCGGTCGGCCCGGTCTCGCGGCTAGCCAGGTTCATCTGGGTCGGATCGCTGGTGACGATCGCGAAGCTCACCTTCGTGCCGGGGCGGACGGCCGAGGTCACGTCGATACTCGTCCATTGGCCGGACGCGAAGGGCCCGGAACGCGCGATAGCGGTGCTGCCGACCGCCGGTGCGTTCTGATAGGTGATCGTGCGTTCGCCCCAGGTGGTATCGGAGACCGGCCGGAGTTCATAGCCCGTACGGTGTCGACTCTGTGCGTAGATGCGGAGTGTGGCACGCGTGATGGTGTTCGAAACAGTCGTCAGGTCGAAGCGGAGGTAACTCCGCATGATCGGCGAGCCGTCGGCTCGGAGCGACGTTGCTGTTCCGTAGTTCTGGTTCGGCTTGCCCTCGTAGACGTAGGCGTCTGCTTCGGGGGCCAGGGTCAGCGTCTGGGGTGCACCGCTGCTGCGGCTGAGCCAGGCGACGGAGAGCGTCGCGATGACGAGAACGATGGCGCTCGCGGCACCGATTCGGTCGCGCAGGGTCTTCCAGTGCTGCACGTCATGACCTCCTTGGCTGTCGTCGCAAGAGCGCCGGCCGGCTCACTCCATGCTCTCTTGACTACGGAACGGTGCATGTGCCAGGAGAGGCACAGGACTCCCAAAGCCCATGACCATTCACGACTACGCCTGATCAGGACTGATGGAGGAGAGAGCAAAACAGAAATCTGTCAGTATGTGGAAAAGACGGTCGGTGGGCTTCGTGCAGTGAGAGGGCGTGGTCGTCGAGAGAGGAGAGATGTACGACAGGAAACGCACAGTGTTGCTGTGGCTCGCTCCCGGAGGAGCGTTCGGTGAACCAGCGAGCGTCCGATCCCCACCGTCTCTCCCGCTTCCCGGCAGGGGTGTACGGCCACCCCTGTCTGACGGCGTGGGAGGGTAGCAGGCGGGATTCGTGGTGACAACATGGCAAAGGTTCAATTCGCTGCGCGATCAGGTTTCGGGCAGAGTCTGAGCAGATTCCTGGCAGGTTTTGAACAACATGACACCTGCAATGGTTAGTTTTCCAGTAGCCGCAAGATGCTTGATCATAGAAAGCATCTCGAAAACTCGGCCAGACGAGAACGAAAGACTGGTCTTGCGCCCGAGCGGGCATTCTGGTACTCTAGGGCTAGGAAAAATTTCCCAATCCAGCGCGGAGTCGGCGATGGGGGTGCTGGCGGGAATGCAATGGCACGGATAGGGCCACCCCTGAAAGGATCGGTAGAACCATGGCAGCCATACACGACCACATCGCGACGTTTCTCCGTGAACGGTTCATCGATCGCGAGGCGGAACTCGGTGAACTCGTCGGTGCACTGCTCGCTCCCGGCCTGAAAGGGCTGTGCGTTCTCAGTGGGCCGCCCGGGTCCGGCAAGAGTGCGCTCTTGCGTGCCTTCGCGCGTTGCTGCGACGAGCTTGCTGTGCCCTGTGCGATGATTCACTGCACCAGTACGACGACCTCGGAGACGATCGCCCAGCAGGCTGCCCAGCAGTTCGGCTCGACTGCTCGCACGCTCGAGGATCTGTTCGCAGAGAGCAGTCGACGCGTGTTGCTGCTCGACGGCTATCAGCCGGGCGGGCCGCTCGATGCTGCGCTCCGGGCGGCGCAACTCAACGGCAGCGGTGACCTCTTGCTCGTCGTCGCGATGCGGGAGAAGCCACCGGTGGAGTGGCTCCAGGATCCGGAGTGGAGCGTCTTGCAACGGACGATCCGGCTCGCGCCCCTATCGGACGAGGCAGCGGCGGGCTACGTGCGCAAATTCGAGCTTCCCGAGTCGCGTGTGCAGGAGATCGTCGCGCTCGCCTGTGGACATCCGTTGACGCTCAGCTTGCTCACGCAGCGAGCCCAACAGGGAGCGCTGCCCGCTGCAGCGGTGCTGGACGTGGCCGAAATGATTCTGCACTCGGTGACCGATGCGGCGGACCCAGACACTATGACAGCCTTGACCGGCATCGCACTCGTCGGAGTCGCCAGCGAGACGACGCTTCGGTCGGCACTCGGCAGGCAGGAAGCTGGATCGCTGTTCCGCTCGCTCTGCACGCATCCGATCACGCTCGTTACGCCGTACGGGCTCATGGTCCGTGAACCGTTCGCTACCTTCCTCGTCGAGTCGCTGGCCTGGCGGAATGCGGAGCAGCTCCTCGAGTTGCGCGAACAGCTGCGCGCTGCCAGTATCGAGGCGCTGCGACACGGCACGAGTCTCGTCCGCTTCCCACACCTCCTCCGGTTGCTCGCACTGGCTGACGAGACAGGAGCCTATCGGCGTGCACTCGTGCTCGCCCTGGCGGACGAACTCGAGGTGAGCGTGCTCCACCGAGACGAGTTGAGCGCTGCGCTCACGTTCGTTCCGGAGCCGTTCCGTGAGCTCTTCCGTGCCTGGCTGGCGTACGGTTTGGGACAGGCACGTGCACTTCGCAGCGCCACCGGACGATTGGTTGCCTGGACCGCTGCCGTGCCGATTGATCACTCTGTGTGGGAGAGCACCAGAGAAAATGGAAAACTGCGCGAGACGCTGGCTGGCGCAGTGCGCCTTCGCCCTGGGGGACGCGCGCTCGTTCACGCAACCTGGGTCGCGCCGGCGGTTTCTGGTTCCCGGCACTCGGTGCTCGCGCTCGCGCTGGCGACTCATGTCGAGCGCATCGTTGTCTCCTCGGAAATCAGCTGCAGTTGTTTCGTTTCTAACCTGGGAGAGGAAGACGCGCCGGCGTACTGGGAACACTTGGGCCTCCGGGCGGTCGCTCGTATCGATGCTGGGGAAGTACTCGACATCCGGTGTCGCGATTGGAGCCGGCAGCCGATACTCGACTGGCTGGCACGTCCGGTCCTGTTCGCCGATGAGGAGTTTGCCGAGCCGGCGCTCGATCGTGATCGTTTCGCCCAGGCAGTCGCGCGTGCGCTCCGCGATGTCAGTCGACCCGAGCGCTTGCGCGGGAATCCACTGTTGACTGCAGGATTCATCGAGCGGATGGCCGGTCCAGGTGCGAGCGAGGGGCAACGTATCCAGGTGCTCCGAAGGATGCTCGAACGTACGATCCACGAACTGGGGCTGCGGCCGCAATATCGCCGCTGGCAAGCAGTTGCTGAATCAGCCTATCTGCGGCCAGTCGAGTCGCAGGAGCGGATGGCGGAGCGCCTGGGGATCCCGTTCAGCTCGTACCGGCGTCACCTCAAGTCGGCGACCGAATGGATCACCAACTTCTTGTGGCAACTCGAGATCGGTCAGCCCGACAGTGCGTTGCTGGTTTCGGAGCCTCTGCAGACCGTCTCGTAGGCATCGCTGGCGACGTGGTACAACCAGTGGGGCGTCACGCGTTCGGGAGGTGTGCTGACGTGTCGTCGACCGCATCACCGGTACGTACGACCCGGAGCGTCTGGCTCGGTCCGCTGGTGAGCGCGTTCGTGCTCGCGGTTCTCTTCGTCGTCGCCACGCTCCTCCGGCGGAGCGCCTGGGCGGACGAGGCTCGGCCGTTCATGATCGGGTTGTCCAGTGCCGCGGCTGCGGTGATCACGCTGCACGGAGCGCGGACGGCGGCGGCTCGTCGCGGCTGGTCCGGAGTGATCGCCGGTGCCCTCATGATCCTCATGGGGGTCTACACGCTCGTTCACGTCCTGCGCTGAGCAGGCTTTCAATCCAAGAATCCCCACGCGGTGACGCGCTCGATCCGCAGGGCGATGACTGGTCGTGTTTCGAGTGTCATCGTCGCGTACTGCGGGTACCGCTGCCAGAGCAGGGCGATCGCCTCGCGCTGCTCGGGTGAGCCGGGGTGGACGAGTTCGGCCGCGCCGCGCAGGAGGACCCAGCCGAGGCGAGTCCAGTCCTCGTCGTAGCGATCGACGACCACGGCTGCCCGGCCGGTTTCGAGAATATTCCGCACGCGCTTGAGCGGGCGATCGGTGCGCTTCGGCTTCTCGTCGATCGGAATGTAGAGGGTGCGCTCGCCGACGGCGTAGCACACCGGCACGACGTGCGGATTCCCCGCCCGGTCGACGGTCGCCAGATGGCCGACTCGCTGGCGTGCGAGGAAGGCTCGGACTTTCGGGGTGAGTTCACCCATCGACGTGTCTCCCGGAACGGTCCAGCATTCCTGAACGACCAGGATAGCGGTGCGAAGCAGGTGCGTGCAGGGTGAAACCCCAGGTAGGGACACAGCACGGTGTGTTCGCCCGAGAGCTGTCCCCGCGCTCTGCCCTGCTGGGACTCGGCTTCCCCATGCTTCCCTCGAGGGGGCAACGCGTCTGTCGCGCGCAATATCCCGCCGGGTCGAGGCGTGCTGCGCCTGGTCAAACAGCCCTCACTCCCGCCGCTGTCGCGGCACCCTGTCTCCCGCGCGGTGCGGGAGCGGGGAGTGGGGTGAGGGGGGCCATCGCCTGCCGTGCCTGTCGCCGCTGGGATG
>BEID01000029.1 GCA_002898975.1 bacterium HR27
GTAGCGGATGAGCCGGCCGTTGCCTTCGCCACTCCCGATCGCGCCACCGATCACGATATCCGGGTCGTCCGGCTTGACCGCGATATGCCCGCTCTCGCCACCACCCGGCTCCTCCCATTCGCTGGTCGTGATCGCTCCGTTGACCGAGCGACTGGGCAAGGCGATCGCCGTATTGTCCTGCTGTGAGCCGTAGACCCAGTAGGGGAAGCGGTTATCGACCGTCACGTGGTAGAGCTGCGCCGTCGGCTGATTGAACTGGGTCGACCAGGTGCGACCGCCGTCGAAACTGACGCAGGCGCCGCCGTCGTTCCCGTTGATCATCCGCAGCGGGTTCTTGGGATCGATCCAGTGGTCGTGGTGGTCACCATGCGGCGTCGGTACTTCGCTGAATGTCTTCCCGCCGTCGATCGACTTCCAGAGCTTGAGGTCGAGCACCCAGAGCGTATCCGGATCGACCGGATCGGCGCAGAGATGGTGGAAATACCAGGCACGCCAGCGGAGGTCACCTTTTTCGCTTACCCGCTGCCAGGTCTCACCGTAGTCTTCGGAACGGAAGAGCGCACCGTCTTCCGCCTCGACGAGCGCCCAGAGCCGCCCCGGCTTGGCCGAGACAGCCAGCCCGACCCGCCCGATGATCCCTTTCGGGAGGCCCGGCTTGCGGGTCAGCTCCTCCCACGTCTCGCCGCCGTCTGTCGAGCGGAAGATCCCGGAACCCGGGCCACCGCTCTCGAACTTCCAGGGCCAGCGCCGTGCCTGCCAGAGCGCCGCGTACAGGATGCGCGGTTTGTGCGGATCCATCACGAGGTCGATCGCGCCGGTATGCTCGTCCCGGTAGAGGACACGCTCCCAGGTCCGGCCGCCATCGCGACTGCGGAAGACCCCACGCTCCTGGTTAGGGCCGAAGGCGTGCCCGAGCGCCGCCACGTAGACCAGGTCGGGATCGTGAGGATGCACGCGGATCTTCGCGATGTGCCGCGTATCGCGCAGTCCCACGTTGACCCAGGTGCGGCCGCAGTCGGTCGACTTGTAGACCCCGTCGCCGTGCGAGACGTTCCCGCGAATGCAGGCTTCGCCCGTTCCCACGTAGAGGACATTGGGGTCGGACGGTGCGATGGCGATCGCACCGACGGCAGCAGTCTGGAAAAACACGTCCGAGACGTTCCACCAGGTCGTGCCCCCGTCCTCGGTCTTCCAAACGCCTCCGGCACAGGCACCGAAGTAGAAGACCATCGGATCGTCCGGGTGCCCGGCCACTGCGACGACCCGCCCGCCACGATGCGGGCCGATGCAGCGGAAGCGCAAGGCACTGGTCAACCCAGCCACCAGATCGTTCGTCATCCTGACCGTCCCTCCTCCCAGTTGCTGGTTGCGGCGCTCTCTGCCCGACCCTCGCTCTGGCGCCGCCCGGTAGTGTCGCACAATAACGACGCCTCTAGAAGAGGTAGCGGACCGGCAAAAACAGGCATGGCGGACACTCCGGGTGTCGAGCCGCGATGGTCGTCTATCCGTGTCATGGGCCAAGATGCACACTTGACAGCTGGAGAGCAGGCGATTAAAATCCGCCGCAGTGTCGCGACGTGCGGTTGTTTCGTCTGGGCCAGGAAGCGAGCGATGTCGCGGAATTTCCGCTTCGTCAAGCACCGACCGCTACCGGTTCCCCCGTGCCCGGCAATGGTCGGTGTCTTCGCCTTCTGGCCACGCATCTGCGAGTGTCCCCGCTCCGCCTGATCCACTGATTCCCTGAGCGATTCCGGTCGTGTCAAGGGACGCGCTGTCCTTCGTGGGCTCCGTACGGATACCCGTGTCGGTACGGAGTGTTCAGCGAATGGTGTCGAGACGGGAAACGAGGAGGAGTGTCGGATGCGGTGGACACGACGCAGTTTCCTCCAGGCAGGTGCGGCAGCAGCCCTCACCGGTCTCCTGGCAGCCTGCGGCCAAGAACGAGCCACGACCCCCTCATCGAATGCAGCGGGGAGCGGTGCAGCGACCCCGGCGAGCAACCGCGCGAAGCTCGACGTGCTCCGCCTGGACTATGCCTACTACAACCCGGTCAGCCTCGTCTTGAAGCAACAAGGTTGGGTCGAACAGGAGTTCGCGGCCGACGGCACCAAGGTCGAGTGGGTACTCAGCCTCGGCAGCAACAAGGCCAACGAGTTCACCGCGAGCGGTACCGTGCACTTCGGTTCGACTGCCGGGAGCGCAGCGCTGCTCGCCCGTGCCAACGGCGTGCCGATCAAGACGATCTGGATCTACGCACAACCGGAATGGACGGCACTCGTCACGCGCAAGGAGAGCCCCATCGCCTCACCAGCCGACCTCCGCGGCAAGAAGGTCGCCGCGACGCGCGGCACCGACCCCTGGTTCTTCCTGTTGCGCGCGCTCGACAGCGTCGGCCTCTCCTCGAACGACGTCACGATCGTGCAGCTCCAGCATCCCGACGGCGAGCAGGCACTCCTGCGCGGGGACGTCGATGCCTGGGCCGGACTCGACCCGCATATGGCGCACGCCGAGCTGACCGCCGGTGCGAAGCTCTTCTTCCGCCGCCGCGAATGGAACACCTACGGCACGCTCAATGCGCTCGAGTCGTTCATCGCCGAGCACCCGGATGTCGTCGAGCGTGTCCTCGCCCTCTACGAGCGTGGGCGCCAGTGGGCGCTGCAACATCCTGACGAACTCGCCCAGATTCTGAGCGAGGCCGCCAAGCTCGACCTCGAGATCGCGCGCAAGGTGCTCAGCGAGCGCGTCGCTTTCCCTGACCCGGTACCGGGCGAGGCGCTGCACAGCACGCTGAGCGAGATCGTTCCCTTGATCAACAAGGAGCATCTCGTCCAGACGGGAGGTGATCCGCAGCAGGCCCTCGAAGCGCTGATCGAGCCGTCCTTCGCACAACGAGTACTCACGCGAGCGAACGGAGGAGCGTGATGGCTGTGCGCGAACTGTCCGCACCGACCGAACGCAGCCGGAGCCAGCCAGCGGCACGCCCGTGGGTGTGGCGCATCGCCGGCTGGCTCGTCCCCTGGATCGTCCCGGCCCTCATCGTCGCCGGTTGGTGGGGCATCGTCGCCGCTGGCTGGATCGCCTCGTACCAGCTGCCGCCACCGCAGACCGTGGTGGCCACCGCGCGCGAGATGAGCGCGCGCGGCGAACTCGCCACCCACCTCGTCGCCACGCTCGAGCGGCTGGCCTGGGGCTACCTGCTCGGCGCCGTCCCGGGTATCCTGCTGGGCGCACTGACCGGCCTGGTTCCCTGGCTCCGCCGGACGCTCGATCCGACCGTCCAGGGCTTGCGCGCGATCCCCTCGCTCGCCTGGGTGCCGCTGTTCCTCCTCTGGTTCGGCATCGGCGAGCAGGCGCGCATCCTCCTCATCGCCCTCGGTGTCTTTTTGCCCGTCTATTTCAACGTGCTCGCCGCCGTGGGCGGCATCGACTGGCGCCTCATCGAGTTCGCCCGCGTCTACCGGCTGGGACGCTGGCGGACGTTCCGTTTCGTCGTCATCCCCGGCGCCTTGCCCGGTGTCCTCACCGGCCTGCGTGCCGGCTTGAGCCTGGGCTGGATGTTCGTCGTCGCCGCGGAACTGATCGCTGCGAGCAGCGGGCTGGGCTTCCTCCTGGTCGAGGGCCAGTCGACGATGCGACCGGACCGCGTCCTCGTCGCGCTCATCCTGTTCGGCGTGCTCGGCAAGCTCTCCGATTCGCTGCTCGCTCGACTGGAGCGTACCGTGCTCGCCTGGCGCGAGACGATCGCCAGCGTTCAGGACGGGGAGGGAGCAGCATGAGCGGCGCACGCGTTCGCCTGGAAGCGGTCTCGATCGACCTCGGTGGCCACACCGTCCTGACCGACGTCTCCCTCGACATCCCGGCTGGCTCGTTCGTCGCCGTCGTCGGCCCGAGCGGTGTCGGCAAGACAACGCTGCTCCGCGTCCTCGCCGGCACGGTTGCGGCGCTGGCGGGCCGGATCCGGATCGAGCGTCCCGGCGACGGCTCGACCCCGCAGATCGCCTTCGTCTTCCAGGAGCCGCGCTTGCTCCCGTGGCTCCGCACCTGGGAGAACGTCGCGCTGGACGCGCCAGGAGCTTCGGCGGCCGAGCGCCGCCAGCGCGCCGAGGCTGCACTCGCCGCTGTCCACTTACCAGAACGGGTTTTCACTGCCTGGCCACGCCAGCTCTCGGGCGGGATGGCCCAGCGGGTCGCGCTGGCCCGGGCGCTGGTCACCGAGCCCGATCTGCTACTCCTCGACGAACCCTTCAGTGCCGTCGACGCACTGACCCGCTTGCGCCTGCAGGACTACCTCCTGGAGCTGTGGGAACGGTTCGGCTTCACGGCCATGCTCGTCACCCACGACGTCGAGGAGGCCGTCTACCTGGCCGACCGGGTCGTGCTGCTGGGCGGCAAGCCAGCGACGGTGCGCGAGCAGTTCGCTATTGAGCTGCCGCGGCCGCGCGACCGTGGCGATGCCCGGCTAGCCGCGCTGCGGGCGCGGATTCTCGCGGCGCTCGATGCCCAGCTCACCGACCAGACGGCGCTGACGCACGCCTGACCTGCTCGTGACCCAGGAGAACGGGCCGCCGCGCTCTGGCACGCTGGCGGCCCGTTCGCTCGCCCTCACCGCCGGAAGGGGAACGGCTCGCGCAGCCGGATGCGATGGAACTCCTCGGCGTACTGCAGGCCGTGGCGGACGCCCCGCTCCAGCGCCGCCTGGCGCAACCACCGCTTCAGCAGGTGGAACCGGTCGCCGAACTGGCTCCGGTGCGCCTGCAGCGCCGCGAGCTTCCGCTCGAGCGTCGTCGAGATATCGACCGCATGGTTCAAAACCGGTGCGTTGATGACCCAGACCTCCTGCACGTGGTGCGGCGAGAGGCCTTCCGCCAGGAGTTCCGGGAAGTCCCAGGCGTTGCCGGCAGCCGGGTAGATCGCCGCCAGTGCCGCTTGCCCGACCGCCAGATGGTCGGGGTGGTAGCGGCCGACCTGGTAGGCCGGTACCCAGTTGCGCTCGGGCGAGGGGATTACCACGATCTGCGGGCGGTACCGCCGGATCACCCGCACCAGATCGCGCCGCAGTTCCAGCGTCGGTTCGACGCGACCGTCAGGATAGTCGAGGAACTCGACGCCGCGCAGTCCCAGGATGCGGGCTGCCTCGTGCTGCTCCGCCTTGCGCAGCTCGCTGATGCGCCGGCGCGCCTCGGGGCTCACGTCCGTGGCGTCGTCCGGCCCGCCGCCGCCCCCCTCGGTCACGACGACGAGCCAGACCGCCCAGCCCTCCTCGACCCAGCGGGCGACCGTCCCGCCGCACCCGATCTCCATGTCGTCCGGATGAGCGACGATCACGAGTGCACGTTTCTCGTCGGTCATCGAGCCGTCTCCTTCCGTTGCCCGATCGCGCTGCGGCAGCGCGCCGCGCTCTTCCGGCACCGGTCACTCTAGCACGCTCATCCTTGCTGCGCTCGCTGCCGACACCTAGAGTTGGGACGGGCAGCCGGATCGGGCTCGGAGGAGGACAGTCGATGCGCTCGCTCGGTGCACTGTTCGTCATCGTCCTGCTCATCGCGACGTTCCCTGCTTCGCTCGCTCGAGCGAGCGAAGACCACGTCTACCTCCCGGTGACGCACCGGGTTACCGCAGGAACGGACGCCAGCGATCTCTTCTCGGCGCTGGACGCCGAACGCTCGCAGTACTTCCGTATCTTCCCGCCGGACGAACGCGAGCGCGTCACTCCGACCGACGCCTACCCGGCCGCCGCGATCGCACTCCTCGCTGGCCGGTTCCCGGACGGAACGCCGTACATCTGCTCCGGCGCCCTGATCGCGCCGGCCGTCGTGCTGACCGCCGCGCACTGCCTCTTCGACGCCGAGTTCGGCGGCTGGTTCGACCGGCTGCTGGTCGCTCCCGGCGCGGATCGTGCCAGTGACAGCGTCCGCACGCCGTTCAGCGTCGCCGAGGCGACCGACGGCGTCGTCCCGCGCGGCTGGATCGAACGGGACGAGGACGTCCGCTTCGACTTCGGCCTCGTCCAGCTCGACCAGTCGCTCGGCGAGCAGACCGGTACCTTGCCGCTGGCACCGCTCGACGAGCGCACCTTCCAGGACACGACCTTCTCCTACCTGGCCTTCGGCTATCCCGGTGACAAGCCGTTCGGTACCCAGTGGCGGGCACCCGGTAAAGGGCTCGCGCTCGTCACGCCGGAAGTCCTACGCCTGCAGGCCGATCTCTTCCAGGGGATGAGCGGCGGGCCGCTCGTCACGCTCCAGGGCTCCGGCATCTTCGGCGTCATCAGCGCCGAAAGCCCCTTCAGCAACTTCGCCCGCCGGGTCGACACGAACGTGGTCGAGTTCGCCCAGTCGTTCTGCCAGGAACTCGGCTGCCAGGTCGCCGTGCTCTCCCCCGCGCCGTCCCCACCCGGTGCGCCGGCCCCCGAGACGCCGCAGCAACCGCCGGCGCTCCCCTTGCCCGAGCAGCCGCTCGCCTTCATCGACGTCCAGCCCGCGCGCTGGTCGACGGTCCTCCCCGGGCAGGTCCGCATCAGCGCGACCGTCGCCGCGCAGGAGCCGCTCGACGAGGTCGTCCTCCAGGTCGCCGGGCAAGAGGCGCGGAGCACCGGGCCGACGGTGGTGCTCGATGCCTGGCTCGACCCCGGCCGCTACACGGTGACCGCCCTGGCGCGCGACCGCACGGGCAGGGAACTCCGCAGCATGTGGGACATCGTCGTCAGCTGGGACCTCGCCGACGGCGTCTGGTTCGACAGCCAGGGGCGACCGAAAGCGGAGACGATCAACGCGACCGCTCGCGCGCTCGTCGAAGCCTTCCGCTGGCACCTGTACGGCATGAGCTGGGACGGCCGGGACCACCATGGCGACATGCCGACCCATGCCGACCGCGTCCTGCCCGGCGAGCCGGTGCCGGTGCTCGTCACCGAAAACGGCTTCGACCGAGCCGCCACCGAGGCGACGCTGCGCGCCCTGGTGGAAGCCTTCCGCTGGCACCTCTGGGGCATCAGTTGGGACGGCGCGCCGCACCCCGAAGTCCCGACGCACGGTGCGCAGCTCTTGCCGCCCGAACCGGTCGGACCGTGGTTCACGCCGGACGGCCAGCCGATCCCCGAGGCGATCACGGCGACGCTCCGCTCGCTCGAGGAGGCCTTCCGCTGGCACCTCTACGGCGCCTCGTGGGACGGTCGCTCACACGGCGACATGCCGACCCACGCGCTGCGCGACTGACCGCCCTCACTGGCCGCCAGCGAGCGGGATGATCGCCCCGTTGAGCGCTGCCGCCTCGGGCGAGCAGAGGAACCAGAGGAGCGCCGCGACCTGCTCGCGCGGCACCCATTTGGAATGGTCCGCCTTCGGCATCGCTTCCCGGTTCGCTGGCGTATCGATCGTCGCCGGCGCGATGCAGTTGACCGTCACGCCGGTGCCGCGCGCCTCGCGCGCCACCGCCAGCGTCAGCGTCATCACCGCCTGCTTCACCGCCGCGTAGGCGACCGACCCCGCACCGGGGTCGAGCGCTGCCCGCGCGCCGACGGTCACCACCCGCCCGGTGCCGCGCTCGAGGAGGCGCGGGAGCGCCGCGCGCAGCACGTTGGCGGTCGGCCAGAGGTTCATGGCCAGGAGTTCGTCCCAGAGCGCGCGGTCAGTTTCCGCGATCCGGCCCGCCCGGTAGCCACCGGCCAGGCACAGCACCCAGTCGAGCTTCCCCCAGCGCTCGATCGTGCCGGCGACCGCCCGCTCGGCCTCCTCCGCGACAGCGAGGTCGCACTGCGCCCCGGCGACCGCCTCGGCGAGCGGGCCGAGCGAGGCACGCAGCGCCTCCCAGTGCGCCGCCGTGCGATAGGGGACGAACACGCGCGTGCCCCGCTCGGCGAAGTAGCGCACCACGACCGAACCGACTTGACCGGTTCCCCCGGTGATCAACGCGACCGGTGCCTCGCTCGTCATCGCTTCCCCCTCTCGGCGACCCGGCTCGACAGCGTGAGTGTAGCGACCGGAAAGCGCCGCGTCCCGCTGCAGCGCCGAGCCGGGAAACGCGCCACCGACCGTCGACGGGCGTTCAGACCCGCGAGCGCAGGCGCTGGACGAGCCAGACCACGCCGGCCAGTGCCGCCACGAGCGGCGCCAGGGCCAGTACGGCCAGGCTCACCGCGAGGAGCGAGCTGCCGGACCAGCGCGCCAGCAGCACCTGCACCACCAGCCCCAGGAGGACGATCGCCAGGACGAGCAGGAGCCCGCTCCGCCGCCTCGGCCGCTCGGGGGCGGATGGGGCAGGGGGCACCGTGTGCTGCGTTCGCCTGGCTCGCGGGGGCATCGCACTACCTCGCCGTTCAGCCCGACCCGCTGGGCGCGCGGGCGGCCAGGTAGGCTGCCAGCTTCTCGCGTGCCCGGGCCAGGCGCTCCAGCGACCGCTCGCGTCCGAGCACCCGCAGCGTCTCGAAGAGCCCTGGCGAGACCGTCCGGCCCGTCACCGCCACGCGGATCGGCATGAAGAGCTGCCCAGCCTTGAGCCCCAACTCCTCAGCGAGCGCCCGCAAGCGTCGCTCGAGGTCCGCTTCGTCAGCGAAGTCGGCCTGCTCCAGCACCGCCAGCGTCCGCTCGAGCGCCCCGAGCACCGTCTCCGGCTCCACCTTGCGCTGGAGCAGGAGTTCCGGATCGTAGTCCTCGACGTCGGTGAAGAAGAAGCGCGTGAGTTCCGGAACCTCGCTCAGGAGCTTGGCGCGGTCCTTGACCAGCGCCACCACCTCGCGCACGTAGGCGAAGGCGGGACTCGCCGGGTCCTCGGCCTCGGGGCCGATCAGCCCCGCCTCGCGCAGGAAGGGCACGCAGCGCTGCGCGAAGTCGTCGAGCGTGAGGATGTGATTGATATAGTACTGGTTCATCCACAAGAGCTTCTCGAAGTTGAAGCGGGCCGGGTGCGGGTTCACCTCTTCCAGCCGGAAGAGCTGGAGCAACTCCTCGCGGGAGAAGATCTCCCGCTCCGCATCGTAGGCCCAGCCG
>BEID01000030.1 GCA_002898975.1 bacterium HR27
ACCACTGTCCTCGAGGACGATCGTGTTGACTCGCGTCTCCGCCTGGACCCAGTACGGGTGCACCGCGAGACGCTCGCGCTCGGCGAGTTCAGCCACGAGCCGCCCGATCCAGCCCCCGAGGAAGCCGACCACGCACACCTCGGAACCCAGCGCCGCAGCCGCCCGAGCGAGGTTCAACCCCTTCCCGCCTGCCGAGGCGAGGGCCGAGCGGAACCGCATGACTGTCCCTGGTTCCAGTGCCCCGAGCAACCCGATCCGATCCAGGCCGAGATTCGGGCACAGAACCGTGATCTTCCCTCCGCTCATCGGCAGACCCACCCTTCCCTCTGCCAGACGGTCCAGTCGAACAGCAACTGTCGCGTTTCGGCAAGAGCGTACGAACCGCGTGCAGGAACATCCTACCGGTCCCATGCTTGTCGCGGTAGACTGCACGGTCGCGGCCGGGCCGGCCAGCTCGAGCGCCAGCGGTGGCCACGGCCCGCCCCAGCCGCTCCGGACAACTTCTCTCCGGACAACTTCTCGACGAAGGGGCGGCGTCGTAGACTGGTTCAGCACGGCACGACCGAGGGGGAAGGGAGAGCTCGAGCGATGACGACGGCACTGCTCGGCAAACCGCTCAAGCGACGCGATGCCGAACCGAAGGTACGCGGGGAAGCGCGCTATACCGACGACCTGCACATACCGGGGCTCCTCCACGCCCGGCTCGTCACGAGTCCACACGCGCACGCCCGTATCGTCCGCATCGATACGCGTGCTGCCAGCCAGTTGCCGGGAGTCGTCGCGATCCTGACCGGCCAAGATCTCTTGCCACCAGGGCCGGAACCAGCTGAACGAGCCCGGCACCTCCTGGCCCGCGACAAGGTCATCTTCGCCGGTCAGCCAGTCGCGGTCGTGGTCGCCGACTCGCCCTATACCGCAGCCGATGCAGCCGAACTCGTCGCGGTGGAGTACGAGGAGCTGCCGGCTGTCGTGGACCCGCTCGAAGCGATGCGTCCCGACGCACCGGCTATCCGCCCGAAGGAACTCGAGGGTGAATGGGCAGAAGCAGGGATGCACGCCACCGTGTCCGGCGGCGAGGAACTGGATGTCCGCCGACTGCCGGCGAACGTCACGAACGCCGTGCGCTTTCACCGCGGCGACGTGACACAGGGCTTCGCCAGCGCGGATCTCGTGATCGAACGGACCTACCGCACGCCGTTCGTCCATCAGTCGTACCTCGAACCGCATGCCTCGGTCGCCGTGCCACGCCCTGATGGCGGCGTCACGGTCTACACGAGCACACAGGGCATGTTCTATTGCCGCAATGTGACGGCCACCACGCTCGGTCTCCCGCACGAACAGGTCACCATCGTCCCGATGGAAGTCGGCGGTGGCTTTGGCGGGAAGACCGTCTTGCTGGAACCGCTCGTCGCAGCGGTCGCGCTGCGACTCGACCGACCGGTCAAGCTCGTCCTCACGCGCACCGAGGAGTTCCTCCTCGCCACGCCGGCACCGGCCGCGATCTTCGAATTGCGCGGCGGGATCCGCCGCGACGGAACGCTGGCGGCACTGTCGGCACGCGTCATCTTCGATTCCGGCGCCTACCCGGGCGCCCCGGTGAATATCGCGCTGCTGCTCCTGGGGGGCACCTATCGCTGGGAGCACCTCGATCTCATCGGATACGAGGTCCTGACCAACAAGCCGGGAACCGGAGCCTACCGAGCTCCCGGGGTTCCGCAAGCGATCTTCGCCGTCGAACAACTGGTCGACGAACTGGCTCGGGGGATCGGTCTGGACCCGCTCGAGGTGCGCCTCCGGAACGCGTCCCGGACCGGTGATCTCCAGCCGAACGGCGTTCCTTGGCCACCGATCGGACTCGTCGAGGTCCTCGAGCGCGCGAGAGAACACCCGCTCTGGCGCGCACGGGAGAAGCGCCCGAACGAAGGCTGGGGACTCGCGGTCGGCGGCTGGCCCGGCGGGATCGAGCCCTGCGCAGCGAACGTCCGCCTCAACCACGATGGGACCTTCACGGTCACGCTCGGCGCGGTCGACATCACCGGCACGCACACTGTCCTCGCGATGATCGCCGCTGAGGTGCTCGAGCAACCGGTCGAGCGTATCCGCATCGCGCTCCTCCCGAGCGATGCCGCCCCGTACGCGGGGATGAGCGGTGGGAGCAAGATCACCTACACGGTCGGACTCGCCGTCAAGGCAGCTGCTGAGGAAGCGAGGCGGCAGCTTCTGGAGATCGCTGCCAGTGAGCTGGAGGTCGCGCCGGAAGACCTAGCACTCGTCGACGGTGCCGTACGGGTACGCGGCTTCCCCGACCGGCAGCTCACACTCGAGCGGATCGCCGCGCTATGCATGGCGTTCGGCGGGCGCTACGCGCCGGTCTACGGGACCGGCCGGGTCGCTGTGACCCAGCAGTCGCCCGGCTTCGACCTCCAGATCGCGCACGTGCGCGTCGATCCCGAGACCGGCGAGGTGCACCTCCTCGACCTCGTGGCTATCCAGGACGTCGGCCGGGCGCTCAACCCGGCACTCGTGGAGGAGCAGGTGCACGGTGGCGTCGGTCAAGGGGTCGGCTGGGCCCTGCACGAGGCGATGCGCTGGGACGCGAACGGCCAGCCGCTCAACCCGACGTTCCTCGACTACGACCTGCCGAAGGCGAGCCACCTTCCGGCGATCGGCGTCGAACTGGTCGAGGTGCCCTCGCCGATCGGTCCCTTCGGCGCGAAGGGGGTCGGTGAACCACCAGTGGTACCGACCGCCGCAGCGATCGCGAACGCGATCGCCGAAGCGATCGGCGTGCGCGTGACCGAGCTCCCGATCACTCCGGAACGCGTCCGAGCAGCGCTCCAGGGAGCATCGGTGAGCTGAGGGGAGACGCCAGAGGAGCGGGCGCTCGGGTCGGGTGGCTGCCGGTAGCTGGCCTGAGCGCTTCGCGCCTGCACCCAGCGACCGCCCCACGAGTGACCATCGCAGCCTGGCAGGGAGCGAACCCGAGCGCAGCGCCCGGCGGCAGTCGCCTGGCAGGAACGCCCGCTACCCAGCGTTTCCACGAGTCAGCAGCTGCGATCAGCGTGGCGCACCACACCCAATTGGCGGCAAGCGGCGACACACAGCGCGGTGATGCGCCTGCGTCGCCAGGTGGACGTGTCGCATGCGCGTCCGGCGTGGTGCAGCCGTCCGCACGTTCCCCGAGCGAGCCGTGCAGGCAGTCCAGCTTAGCCGGGAAGCACTCACGGCTGTGGCGTGATCGAGACGACCGTTACGGACTCGGTCGAAATCGTACTGCTCTCGATCCAGGCAACACCGAACCAGAGATTGAACAAAACGAAAAGGGCGATACAGGCGAGCAGGAGCGTCACGACGATCGCCGCGATAGGAACGAGCAGGCGACGCATCGTCCAGGGTGCGTGCAGTCGTGTCTCTTCACGCACGCTCGACCTCCTTACCCAGAAATCCTCGCAGGACGGGTTCGATCGAACCCGCCCCACCGCTTCCTCAATAGCCACCATAACTGAACAGGTATCGGCCATCTGCGTAACCGGTCTGGTCTGCCCACGGATACACGTGGCCGATGCAGCCGTATTGTGCAGTCACGCACAGCGCGAAATGACCCTGGCGGAAGTGGCGAACGAGGTTGTAACCGACTCCCCCGATCGTGTTTTGAGCGATATCACCGAAATATTGCCACAATAGCTGCCGGACCGTCGCCTGGCTCCACGTAGAATAATACGTCACCGAGCTACCGTTCCCGCACCAGTACAGGTAGACTCGATACTCCCACAGCGTCACGTTGAACACATTGACTGCTCGCAGCCAAACATGTCTCTGCCAACAGCCACCCGCCAACGGTATGACCGCACCGGACTGCGCTGAGCTGGAAGATTCTGCAGTGATCACCTGAGCGACCGTAAGGTAATCGAGCGCGAGGCGTCGTTCTGCTGGTGCGAGCTGCTGAAACGCCTGTGCCGGATCGCCAGCTTGCGCCAGCACAGCCACGATCCGTTCAGCTCGCTCGCGCGGCGCAGTCGTGACCGGCTTCGCTGCGGCGACCGGCATCGGCACCACCGCGAGGAAGAGCGCGAAGACGAGCAAAGCCGTACGGCGTCGCCAGAGGCTTCGCATCGGAACCCCCTGTCGACTTCCAGAGACGCTCTACCGGTCACGGCGCGCCGTACGTCCAAAATATCAGAGAGAGAGATGTCAACCCCCAGGCGAGGCCGAGATGCCTGCAGGGGGCCACTACGCCCTCGTCGAGTTCAGCAGGCGCCTGGAGGGGCGACTACCGGTCTTCCGCGCAGGCACCAGACGCCCCCGCGCGCTCTCCAACTCCCCAACCGGCTCGCAGGGAGGCATTCAATCGAAGAACGATTCGGGAATCGGCACGAACGCGGCGTCAGCGAGGAGTTCCTCGCCTTCGCGCGTGAGCCAGGTTCCGAGCACGACCGCGCGGGCGGGGCGCCGCCCGATGCGCTCCAGGATCGCCGCCCGCTCACGGGCACGCTGGACATCGGAGGGGCCAACGCCCCAGGAAATCTCGCAGACCAGGTAGACCAAACGCTCGCTGCCGTTCGTCTCGCGTCCCTCGATGACCAGGTCGGCGAGCAACAGCTGCTCCGCTTCCAGCTCGCTGAGGAGTCCGGCATCGACCGCATCTTCGACCAGCCGGGTCAGGTCCTCGTTCGTCAGTACGCGTGGGCGCCGGACGACTTTGCGGAAGAGTCCGCCGAACCGCCGTTCGACGAGCAATGGAAGGACCAGACCCTTGAGCCGTCCGAGGTCACGCTCGACCCGACCCATCCGGACGGTGAGGTCTTCGACCCGCTGGGTCAACGCTTCGATCTGCGCTTCGACGCGTTCCATCCGCTGCGTCAGCGCTTCGATCTGGGCCTCGACGCGCTCCATCCGTTGTGTCAGCGCTTCGATCTGCGCTTCGACGCGTTCCATCCGTTGTGTCAATGCTTCGATCTGCGCTTCCACACGCTCCATGCGCTGCGTCAAGGCCTCGATCTGCACCTCGACCTGTTCCATGCGGTGGGTCAAGGCCTCGATCTGTGCTTCCACTCGCTCCATCCGCTGCGTCAGCGCCTCGATCTGCGCCTCGACCCGTTCCATGCGGACCGTGAGATCATCGATCCGTTGCGTCAAAGCTTCGATCTGCGCCTCCACCCGGTCCATCCGTGCGGTGAGCGCTTCGATCTGCGCCTCGACCCGGTCCATGCGCTGAGTCAGCGCTTCGATCTGGGACTCCACGCGTGTGGCGAGTTCATCGACTCGAGCAGCGAGGCCGGCGAGGGCCTGCTCGACCGTCTGCTGGAACGTCGCCAAGTGGTCAGTGAGACGTTCCTGTGCTGTGGCGAGCGACCGTACGAACTCGGGCAAGCGCAGCAGTTCCTCGGGAAGCAACAGGGCCCGCACCGCTGCCCGAAACTCCGGCGATGACTCGAGCAGACGCAGAAATTCTTCGATATGCTCCGGATACGCGCTCAAGGCAGCATCTCCTACTCACTTCAGCGACATCATACCAGGTATGCGTCGAATGGACCATGCCCAATGGTCAGTCGGTAGCACGCTCACAGCGGAACCGTCTCCCAACCTGCCGCGCCGAGCACCAGCGTCTCGCGGTACCCGACCGCAGCGAGAAGCTCCCGCGCTGCCACGAACCCAGCCGCTACGTCCCCCGGCTGGTGCGCGTCCGCCCCGACCACGACCGGAATGCCCAGTTCCCGGCAGCGGCGCATGATCCATTCGCCCGGGTAGGGCGCACCGATCGGCCGACGCAATCCCGAAGTGTTGACCTCGATCGGCACGCCGGCAGCCCGAATCGCTGCGAGTACCCGCTCCACCGCCTCCCGATACCAGCTCGCCGATTCGCTGAAGTATCGCTCGCCCACGTTCCACTGCTTCACTTTGTCCAAATGCCCGACGACCACCGGTACTGGCAGCGTACGCGCCCAGCTCGTCAGTCGCTCCAGCGTCCCGTAGTAGTCCTCGACCAGTCGCCGTACGTCACCGCAATAGACTGTCGCGGCCTGCCGTGCGAACGATTCGTCCGATTCGTCGACTGCCCACGGCCGCCCCTCGGGGTCGCGCCCCACGAAGTGCAGGCTCGCGACTGCATAGTCGAGCCCTCCACCGAGCACGACCTC
The DNA here is from genome assembly GCA_002898975.1 of bacterium HR27. GTDB lineage: Bacteria > Chloroflexota > Chloroflexia > Thermomicrobiales > Thermomicrobiaceae > Thermomicrobium. Next base: position 6,138 of record BEID01000030.1, read on the forward strand.
GCGCTGGAATGCCGCTCCGTTCGGCACCAGAGCCGGATCCAGATAGTCGATTTCCACTCCGAGCCAGACCGGAAACCGGCCGCGCCACGCCGTCTGCGCCGCCCGCACGTCCGCCACGTACTGCGCGAAACGCTCGACCGTCATCGTCCAGTCGCACGCGAACGGCACCGGTGCGTGCGAGGAGACACCGACCGCTACGAGTCCCGCCGCACGGGCCGCTTCGATGTAGTCTTCGATGCTGCCCGATCCATCGCAGTAGCCAGGATGATTGTGGTAGCTACCCAGCATCTCGCTCTCGCTCCTCTCGTTCGCCAGAGTTCGGCCTTCATCCACCAGCCTACCCGAACCGGCGCGATCCCTTCGCGCGGCGAGGCGAAGCGTGTGCCTGCTCGACCGTGCGCCCCGGCTCGTGCTCGCCCGGTTGCCTACCCCTCCTGTCCTCGTTCGCCCACGGCAACATTCCTCGAGAGCCTTCGTTGCTCTGCCGTGCGTTCCCTAGGCACCGGACGGACACGCAGGTTGGCACCAGCCGCCAGCGGCGACTGACGAGTCCCCACCCGCCACCGGGTGCCGAGTGTCCCTCCACCAGGCTTGCGAACGCCCGCTGCGACCCACCAGGACATCGTCAAGGAACACGCTCGCTAGGTGCGGTTCGCGCGCTTCCTCCGCGGCCTAGTCGTCGGCACGCCATCCAGGCAACAATACCGCTTCCTCCGGGGCGTCACGATCCTGGTCAGCCGACACACCGCTCCTGAGCAGCCCCGACCATGCGGGCGAAGCAGCCGAGCAGGCGCGAGCGGACAGCGAACCCGGCCTGCCCGGTCGAACAGCGTACTGCTGTTTCCGCTCGCGTATGCACCCACCGGGGCGACGTCGTACCAGGTGTGTCGCACCGTCATTCCTGGCGATCGAGCACGGCTCTTGCCGCATCCAGAACGAGCAGCGAGCGCCTGGCCTTCCGGCCAGCTCGACTGCCGGGAGCTGTCGTCCGCTCGGCTCGATCGCCCGGACGCGTACCGCGCAGCGGCAAGGCAGCGATGCTGCTTAGAACACAACCGCGTCGACGACCATCGCCGCGAAGAGCAGGCCGAGGTACTGCATCGAGTAGAGGAAGACGCGCTTGGCGAGCTGGTCGCTCCGCTCCCGATAGAGCCGGGCGACGAGCCAGAGGAACCGCCCGCCGAGCACGCTCGCCGCTACGAGATAGGGCAGGCCGAGCACGCCGAGCGGATAGAAGAGCAGGCTCGTCAACACCATGGCGACCGTGTAGAAGAGGATCTGCCGGCGCGTCTCTTCCTCGCCGCGTACCGCGGGCAACATCGGCACACCGGCCGCTGCGTAGTCGCTCCGCTTGTAGAGTGCCAGCGCCCAGAAGTGCGGCGGTGTCCAGGCGAAGACGAGCAAGAACATCAGCAATGCCGGGATAGCGACCTGCCCGGTCACCGCGGCCCAGCCGACCAGCGGCGGCACTGCACCAGCCGCCCCACCGATCACGATGTTCTGTGGCGTACTCCGCTTCAGCCAGATCGAGTAGACGAAGACATAAAAGAGGTTCCCTGCCAGCGAGAGCAGCGCCGCGACGGGATTGACGAACGCAGTCAAGACGTAGACCGCGAGGACACTCAGCACCACACCGAAAACGAGCGCGTACTCCGGCGCCAGTCGCCCGCTCGGCAAGGGTCGTCGCCGCGTCCGCGTCATCACCGCATCGATGTCCCGATCGATGTAGTGGTTGAGCGCACCCGCGCCACCTGAAGCTAGCGCTCCGCCGATGAGCGTCCAGAACAGCGTACCCAGCGTGGGCAGCCCCTGCGCCGCGACCAGCATGGCACAGAGCGTGGTGACGAGCAGCAGGATCATCACGCCGGGCTTCGTGAGGACAGCATAGTCGCGGAGCACCTCACGGAGCGGGCGGCTGCGCTCCACGCGCGCTCCTGCCCGCGAGCCCTCCCGCTCGAGCACCGGTAACGCACGGTCGGCCAGCGTCGCCAGGACGAGTGTGACCCAGATGACCGTCGCGACCGCGAGATGAGCGACACTCACTGCAGGATGCAGCCGGAACCAGATATTGGCAGCCCCGACGAAGACCTGCGCAACCATGAGCGCTGCCGCTGCTGTGGTCAGTCCGACGACCCAGGGGGCATCGCTGCGCACGCGCCGCGCCTGCCAGGCCAGTCCGACGACCGAAAGCACGGCGACCAGCGCGAGCAACCGGTGCGTGAGATGCACATCGACATTCGTCCAGCCGCTCGGGAGCCAGAAGCCGCCGCAGAATGGCCACTCGGGGCAGGCGAAGCCCGCTCCGCGCTTGGCCATATACGCACCGCTGAGCATCAGGACGAACACCGCGACGAGCGAAAGCCGCAGCCAGAGACGGAGCGGTGAGTGCACAGCCTGGCGAACGAGACCAGGAAACCATGTACGGAAGGCCAGGACGAGCGCGACTGCGAGATAGCTCAGTGCGACTCCGAGATGCAGCGCGACGACCGCTGCCTCGAGATGCGTCCAGACGGTTACCGCACCGAGGAGCGCCTGCACGAGGACCAACCCGACTGCAACGAGCGGGAGCCGCTTGACCCAGCGATCCGGTACCTGCGCTCGCCAGCTCACAGCTGCAACCACACCGGTGAGGACGATCACAGCGAGCGCGATCAACCGGTGCACATACTCGATCCAGGCGAGAAGATCCCACCCTGGTACGATACGTCCGTTACAGAGCGGCCATTCCGGACCGCATCCCAGTCCAGCACCGGTCACGCGAACCGTTCCGCCGACGACGATCAGCGAGTACCCCGCGATCGCAGTGGCCAGCGCTAGCCAACGCAGCACTCGCCGTCCCTATCC
>BEID01000031.1 GCA_002898975.1 bacterium HR27
GGCTCAGCGCTATCAGCTGGGGATCGTGCCAGTCCACAAGCTGGTCGATACGTGCGCTGCGGAGTTCGCTGCCGAGACGCCGTATTTCTATGCGACCTACGAGGACGAGGACGAAGCGCCGCCTCTCGCACCGCCAAAAGTCGCGGTCGTCGGTGCCGGGCCGATCCGGATCGGGCAGGGGATCGAGTTCGACTACTGCAGCGTGAAGGCCGCGCAGGCGCTGCACCGTTCGGGCGTGGCGGCGATCATGCTCAACAACAATCCGGAAACGGTCTCGACCGACTTCGATGCCTCGGACCGGCTCTATGTCGTGCCGCTGGATGCGGAGTCGATCATCGACGTCTTGGCTCACGAGGCGGGAGGACGGCTCGACGCGCTGCCGCCGGTGATCGTGCAGTTCGGTGGGCAAACTGCGATCAACGTGGCTGCCGATCTCGCCGCAGCGGGTGTACCGATCCTTGGAACCGATCAGGAGGCGATCGACATCGCCGAGGATCGCCGGCGCTTCGAGCGCTTCCTTCGGGAACTGGGCATTCCCCAGCCACCGGGTGCTGGCGTGCTCAGCCTGGAGGAGGCCCTGGCGACTGCCGAGCGGATCGGGTATCCGGTGCTCGTGCGTCCCTCCTACGTCCTGGGTGGGCGCGCGATGGAAGTCGTCTACCGGCGTGAGCAGCTGGAGCGGTATCTCGTCACATCGGGTGCGTTCGCGTCGGGTCGGCCGGTTCTCATCGACAAGTATTTGGACGGCATCGAACTCGAGGTCGATGCAATCTGCGACGGACGCGAGGTCCTGGTTCCGGGGATCATGCAGCACATCGAACGAGCCGGCGTGCACTCGGGCGATAGCTTTGCCGTCTACCCGGCGGTCGAGCTGCCGCACGAGCATGTCGAGACGCTGGTGCGCTACACGACCGAGATCGCGCTGGCGCTCGGTGCGCGGGGACTCATCAATATCCAGTTCGTCCTGCACGAGGGAACGGTGTACGTGCTCGAGGTCAACCCGCGGGCCTCACGCACGGTGCCCTTCCTGAGCAAAGTGACCGGGGTTCCGATGGTGGAGGTCGCGACCCGTATTCTGCTCGGGCAAACGCTCGCCGAGCAGGGCTACCGCGGTGGTCTCTGGCCGCGGCAGCCGCTGGTGGCGGTGAAGGCGCCGGTCTTCTCGATGGCGAAGTTGCATGGCGTCGACGTCCAGCTCGGGCCGGAGATGAAGTCGACCGGTGAAGCGATGGGGGTCGACCGCACGTTCGAAGCCGCTTTGGCCAAGGCGTTCCTCGCAGCTGGCTTGGTGATCCCGCCCGGTGCACCGGTGCTGCTCAGTCTAGCGAACGAAGACAAGCCGGCCGGTGTGGAGCTGGCGCGTGGGCTCGTCGCGCTCGGTCACCCGATCGTCGCGACGGAGGGTACGGCCAACTATCTCCGCGCGCACCATGTACCGGTCGAGTTGACCGTTGCGCATATCGGCCACGGCCACCCCGATGTGCTGGAAGTCATCCTCGACCGCACTGTTCGCGGTGTCATCAATACGCCGGGCCGTGACGAGGGGACGATTCAGGATGGCTTCCTGATCCGCCGTGCCGCGGTGGAACGGGGAATTGCGTGCCTCACCTCGCTGGATACGGCTCGTGCCCTCGTTCGCGCGCTGCTGGGTGGGGGTGCGAGTTATACCGTTCAGCCGTTGCCGGCCTACCGGACGCGTGAGACAGTACCGGCTCTTGTCTGAGGAGGAGCGATGCGCTGGTGGGTCGGCGGTCTTGCGCTCGTCCCGGTGGCGTTAGTGCTGGAACTCCTGCATGCGCCGCCGCTCGCGGTCCTTCTGGCCGCGGCGGCGGCGCTCGTGCCGCTCGCTGCGCTTCTCGGTCGGGCGACCGAGGAGGTAGCCGCGCACACTGGACCGCTGGTAGGTGGTCTCCTGAATTCGACACTTGGAAACGCGGCCGAACTCATCATCGCGCTCGCAGCCTTGCGCGCTGGCCTGCACGAGCTCGTGAAGGCATCGATCTCAGGCTCGATACTGGGAAATTTGCTCTTGATCTTGGGCGCGAGTCTCCTGGTCGGTGGTCTGCGGCACGGTGTCCAGCATTTCGACGCCCAGCTCGCCGGGATCAGTGCGACGATGATGACGCTGGCGGTGGTGCTCTTGCTGGTGCCCGGATTGTTCACGCTCGGTCCGACGCCGGTGCACGGCGATGCAGTGGAGTGGATGAGCATCGGGCTGGCTGTCGTCCTGGCCGTGATCTATGGCCTGTACCTGCTCTTCACCTTGCGGCGCAGTGGCCCGGTGCCCGAGCACGCGCACGTGCCTGCCAGCTGGCCGCTGCGGCGCGGGATTCTCCTGCTGGTTCTCGCGACGCTCGGCGTGGTCGTGATGAGCGAGGTGCTGGTCGGGGCAGTCGAGCCGGTGGTCGAAGCGACCGGTATTTCCGAGTTCTTCCTCGGGGTTATCCTGGTACCGCTGGTCGGTAACGTGGCCGAGCATTTTGTCGCCGTGCAGGTTGCCGGGCGGAACCAGATGGACTTGAGCCTCGGCATCGCCTATGGCTCGAGCTTGCAGGTCGCGCTGGTGGTGACCCCCATACTGATTTTCGCCAGCCTCCTGACGAGCGAGCCGATGTCGCTCGTCTTCAACGTCTACGAGCTCGTCGCGCTGCTCGGTGCCGCGCTCGTCTCGACGCTGATTGCGGTCGACGGTCGCTCGCACTGGCTCGAAGGGGCGATGTTACTCGCAGTCTATGCTGGCCTCGGGGTCGGGTTCTTCTTCCTCCCCTGAGGCGCTCGTGCGACGACGGTCGATGCATCACTGCACGGACACATCGCACATCTCGGACTTTTCGCTCGCGGTACACGGAGGAGCTATGGTTCGAGTCCTGGCAGACGCGCAGCGGACGGTCGAACTCGTCGAACTCCTGCGGCAGGTCGGTGCCCTCCTCGAGGGCCACTTCCTCTTGGCTTCCGGCCGCCACAGTGACCGCTATGTGGAAAAGTTCGCGCTGCTACGCTGGCCGCGCCAGGTCGAGATGGTGTGCCGGGATCTGCTCGCGCGGCTCCCCTGGTCGGGCATCGATGCGGTGGTCGGCCCGACGACCGGAGGCATCCTCCTGGCCTACGAGTGTGCGCGACAGCTCGGCGTGTGGGCAGCGTACGCCGAACGGGAAAGCGAGGGCAGCAGCCGGCGGGTGATCCGCCGCGGCACGCAGTTCCCGTCCGGCACGCGCGTTCTCGTCGTCGACGATGTTCTCACGACGGGCGGGTCGGTCGGCGAGACGCTCCGTGCGCTCGCGGAGCACCCGGTCGAGGTGGTCGGCGTGGCTGTCCTGGTCGACCGTTCCACTGCGCCGATCGACCTCGGCGTACCGCTGGCAGCGCTCGTCCGTCTCGAGATCCCGAGCTGGCTCCCGGCCGAGTGCCCGCTGTGTGCGAAGGGGCTACCGCTGGTCAAGCCGGGTACGACGGCAGTACCCGGCTCGTCAACGCTCTGAGCGAGCGGCTGTCTCGACCTCGATACCCGATTCGCGCAGCATGCGGAGCAAGTCCTCCTCGCCGAGGATTGGCACCCCGAGTTGCTGTGCCCGCACGTACTTGCTGCCGGGGTCTGCGCCGGCGAAAACGAAGTCGGTCTTGCGCGAGACGCTGTCGGTGACATGCGCGCCGGCACGGCGCAGGAGTTCTTCGGCCTGACTGCGTGTCAAGGACTCCAGTCGCCCAGTCAAGACCACTGTCTTGCCTGCGAGTGGCCCCTGTACCGGCATCGCTGCCGGCGCTTCCTCCTCGGCCATCCGCACGCCGAGTTTGCGGAAGCGCTCGATCATCTCCCGGTTCTTCGGTTCCCGGAAGAACTCGTAGACCGACTGTGCGACAGCTGGCCCGAATCCGGGGATCTGGAGCAACTCGTCGATCGTCGCTGCCATCAGCCGGTCGATCGACCGGAAATGGTCAGCCAGAAGCTGCGCATTGCGCTCACCGACGTGGCGGATGCCGAGCGCGAAGAGAAAGCGGGCGAAGGGCCGGTTCTTGCTCGCCTCGATCGCCTTCTGGAGGTTTTCCACCTTCTTCGGCCCGAAGCCCTCGAGCTGCAACACGCGCTGCCAATCGATCTCGTAGAGGTCGGGAAGCGAGCGGACGATGCCGAGGTCGACGAAGAGATCGGAGATCTTTTCCCCGAGTCCCTCGATGTCCATGGCGTTGCGCGAGGCGAAGTGCCGGAGCGACGCCTTCAAGCGTGCTGGACAGTTCGGGTTAGGGCAATAACGGTCGACTTCGCCTTCCAGTCGGATCGTATGCGCACTGCAGACTGGGCAGTGTTGCGGGATGTCGACCGGCCGTTCGTCGCCGTCGCGGCGCTGTGGAATGGTCGCGACGACCTTCGGGATGACGTCACCGCGGCGCTGCACCACCACGGCATCGCCGATGAGGAGACCGAGACGCTTGATTTCTTCCTCGTTATGCAGCGTCGCACGCTCGACGATCACGCCGCCGATCTCGACCGGTTCCAGAATGGCGACAGGAGTGAGCTTACCCGTGCGGCCGACGCTCCAGATCACGTCGCGGACGATGGTCGTCTTCTCGTGTGCGGGGAACTTGTACGCCGTAGCGCCGCGTGGCTCCCGGCCCACCACGCCCAATGCCTGGTAGAGGGCGCGATCGTTGACTTTGATGACCACACCGTCCGCCTCGAACTCGAGCTGGTCACGGCGTTCTTGCCATCGATGGCACTCCTCGATCACCTCGTCGACGGTTCGGCAGACTCGATAGTCTGGCACGACCGGGATCTGCAACTGGCGCAGGAAGTCGAGCGCTTGAACGTGCGTCGCTGGCGGCTCCGTTCCCTCCCACAGCCCGATGTCCCAGGCGGCGAAGCGGAGCGGGCGGGAGGCGGTCACGTTGGGGTCGAGCTGGCGTAGCGAGCCGGCCGCCGCGTTGCGCGGATTAGCGAACAGCGGCAGCCCTTGTTCGCCGCGTTCGCGGTTGAGCTTCTCGAAGTCGCGGATTTTCATATAGACCTCGCCGCGCACTTCGAGGATACGCGGGATCTGGACGCCTTCCGGGGGGTACAGGCGCAGCGGGATCATCCGGATCGTGCGCACGTTGTTCGTAACGTCTTCGCCGGTGTAGCCGTCACCGCGTGTCGCACCGCGGACCAGCACGCCATCGCGGTAGAGGAGCGAGACGGCGAGGCCGTCCAGCTTCGGCTCCGTGACGAATTCCACCTCGTGACGTCCGCTCAAGCGGTACACGCGTTCGGCCCAGGCACGGATTTCCGCGTCGGAGAAGACGTTACCGAGCGAAAGCATCGGAATCTCATGCTGGACGGTCGCGAATCCCTCGGCTGGTGGTGCTCCGACACGCTGAGTGGGGGAATCCGGGGTAATCAGTTCAGGATACTGCTCTTCCAGGCGGCGCAGTTCGAGCATCAGCGCGTCGTATTCGGCGTCACTGACCGTCGGTGCGTTCAGCACGTAATACTCGTAGTTGTAGCGGTGGATCAGCCGTCGCAGTTCCTCGACCCGGGCACGCACTTCCGGTGGAACGCGATCCTGTACCGTTGGCGGACGATCGGCCATCACGCCCTCCCTCACCGCGGTTGCTCGCTGTCGCGCTGGCGAGTATACGGCGGTGTCCGGTCGGGTACCATACCTGCCGGTGCGGGTGAGGTGCTGAGGATGGCCAGCGAGCCGGTCTCGACTGCCTACGATCGCTTGCGGAGCCGCGCCCGGGAAGTCTTGCTCGGTCACGGCGGCATCGTCAGCGAGGAGCGTCTCATCGAGGCACTCTTCGGCTCGGTGGGGAATCGGCGCTTGTGGGCTCCGTTTCTCGCTCAGCTGCTCGCAAACGACGAGGACGTGGTGCGTCGAGCTGACGGGACATGGGCGTTGCGCCACCGTCCGGTCACGCTGGCCGAGGGCTGGCCACGCACCTTCGTTGCTCTGGACGTCGAGACGACGGGCCTGCGGCCAGCTCGACACCGGGTGATCGAGATCGGTGCGGTGCGCTACGAAGACGGTCGATGCGTGGAGCGGTTCGCTGTGCTCGTCAACCCGCACCGCCGGCTGCCGAGCTATATCGTGCGGTTGACCGGCATCCGTGACGAGGATCTCCTGACGGCTGTTCCCTTCGCCGACGTTGCGGCGGCGCTGCGCGCGTTCCTGGGAGACAGCGTCGTCATCGGCTACAACGTCGGATTCGATCTCGATTTCCTCAACTTCGAGCTGCGCCGGCTCGGACAGGGGCCGCTCGTGAACCCTGCGCTCGATGTCCTGCCGCTCGCCCGGGTGCTCGTGCCGGGGAGCGGTCGCTTCGACCTGGACACCGTCTGTCGAAATCTCGGCATCGAGCGGACTGTCCGGCACCGCGCCTTGCCCGACGCCGAGGCGACAGCAGCGCTCTACCTGCGGCTCATCGAGCGAGCGGAAGCGGCCGGCTTGCGGACGCCCGGTGACGTGCCGCCGCAACCGGTACGGCGTCCGGTCGTCGTCGAACCGGTCGCCCGCGGACGAGCGGTCCTGGATCGAGCGTTGCTCGACGGGGTACCCGAGTCACCAGGCGTGTACCTCATGCGCGATGGTCTGGGGCGGGTACTCTATGTCGGCAAGGCGCGTAACCTACGGCAGCGGCTCCGCTCGTACTTCGCGCAACCGCTCGGCTACACGCGGAAGATGGACGGCCTGCTGGAGTCGGTGGCCGAGCTCGAGACGGTCGTGGTGGGCTCGGAGCTGGAAGCGCTGCTGCTCGAGAGTCAGTTCATTCAACGATACAAACCGCCCTACAATACGCAGCTTCGGAACCACGAGGCATACCCGTACGTCAAAGTCGAGCTCGGGCGCCCGTGGCCGCGCATCGTGCTGGCGCGCCAGCGGGAGGACGATGGTGCACTCTACGTCGGCCCGTTCCGGAGCACGGCCGCCGCGCGGGCCGTCGTGGAGCTCCTCCATACGGTTCTGCCGTTGCGGACATGTCATCGCTCGTTCCGGGATGCCCGTTCCTATGGCCGGCCCTGCCTGCAGCTGACGCTCGGCCGGTGCATCGGCCCGTGCACCGGCCGAGTCGATCCTGACGCCTACCATGCACTCGTCGATACCGCGTTGCGGTACCTGGATGGGGAGACTGAAGCGATCGTCGGGCGCGTTCAGCAGCTGTTGGACGAGGCTGCCGAGCGGCTCGACTTCGAACGCGCGGCGCGGCTGCGCGACCTCCTGCGACGGAGCCAGGAGCTCGTCAGCGCGCACCGTCTGGTACGGGACACGCTGACGGCGCGCCCGTGCGTGATCGTCACGCCGTGTCCGGAGACCGGAGATCGGGCATTCCTTTTGATGGTCGCCGGGCGGCTGTGGGCCCGCGTTGTGGCGTCTCCAGAGGAAGCGGACGAACAGGTCGCGGGGCGACTGCAGGCGGCCTGGGAGCGCGCGCAAGCTGCGCCCTCCTGGATCCTCGATCAGGAGACGCTCGATGCAGTCTCCATCGTCGCACGCTGGCTGCGGGAGCATCACGACGATCCAACGGTCATCCCGCTCGATGAGCCGGTCGACTGGTGCGCAGTCGTTCGGTACGGTCGTGCGTTGTCCAGAGCGACGCTGGCGGTGCACGCTCCATTGGATGTGGATGAGGTAGAGACCTGTGTGAGCTCGGAAGATGAGAGGGGCACGCAGTGAGCGAGGAGCGGACGGATGCACAAGAGCGGAGCGTTGAGGAGCGGTTGGAGGAGATCGCAGCAAGGGTGCGAGCATGCACCCGCTGCGACCTTTGGCGTACCCGGACGCAAGCGGTACCGGGCGAAGGGAATCCGCGTGCGGAGGTGATGTTCATCGGAGAGGCGCCCGGGTATCACGAAGACCGGCAGGGACGCCCGTTCGTCGGTGCAGCTGGTCAGTTCCTCAACGAACTCCTCCAGCGAGCTGGCCTGCGCCGCGAGGAGGTGTACATCACCAATGTCGTGAAGTGCCGGCCGCCAGGGAATCGCGATCCCTTGCCCGATGAGATCGCAGCCTGTGCGCCGTATCTCGAGGAGCAATTGGCCGTGATCCGTCCGCGTATCATCGTCACGCTCGGCCGGTACTCGATGTCGCGCTGGTTCCCCAACGAGAAGATCTCGCGCATCCATGGGCAGGCCCGGCGGATCGGCGAGTACGTGGTCGTGCCGATGTACCATCCGGCGGCGGCCTTGCACCAGCCGGCACTCAAGGAACTCGTCGAGAAGGACTTCGACAGACTCGGCGAAATTCTCGCGCAGGTGCGTGCTGAGGCAGCCGCGAGTGACGAGCAGCCAGAGGAAAAGCCGCAGCAGATGCGTCTCTTCTGACACCCTGCTATACTCCGTACGGACACGCGAACGGACGCAGGGGGAGCGATGGCTCGAGGGCGATCGCAGGGGCGGAGACGGGGCGAGACGCGCGAAGCGCGGTCGGAACGTGGTGGGAGCAGCTGGCTCCCGCGACTGTTCGGGCACCTGGCGCGCGGGCTCGCGCGCGTGCCGCGTCGGCTGCCCCGTGATCTCGCTGGTCTCTTCCTCGCGACGCGCGGTGTCCTGCTGGCGCTCGCCTTGTTCGGGCCCGAACAGCGTACGGGGCTGATCGGTCTGATGGCGGAAGCCTGTCGCTGGCTGTTCGGGCGTGGTGCGCTCGTGGTACCGCTGGCGCTCTGGTGGGGCGCCATCGAGCTGCTGGCGGCACAGAGCCGGCAGGCGACGCTGCGGCGGGCGCTGGGGGTGCTGTTGTACGTGGCCGGTGCCGTCGCGCTACTCGACGCACGGGCCGTGGACCGGGTCGAGGAGGCAGGTGGGTACGTCGGTGCCGGTGTCGCGGCCTTGTTGCGACTGGTCGGAGGAGAGATCGGATTCGGTCTGCTAGCCCTGGTACTCGGGTTGGCTGGAGCGACCTTGTTCGCTGGAGTGGATCTCCGCACGCTCGGTCAGCAGGCGGCTCATGGCGCGCGCCTCCTCGGGACGCTCAGGTCGTGGCGGGCATCGGTTCCCGCGGCGGAGCA
>BEID01000032.1 GCA_002898975.1 bacterium HR27
CGGGTTTGATTCTCTGGGAGAGTCTCCGCAGAGAGGAGACACTCTTTACCAGAATCTTGCCTGGATTACCGCCCTGGGCGGAGGCGACGCTCGTGACGCTTTTTTTCATGGCCGCGCTCGCCTACCTCGTCAGGGGTCTCAAGCAAGCCCGGGATGGACGCGCGAACGACGGAGCCGTCAACGCACGCTGACGAGCGTGCTCGCGGGGAGGGATAGCCGTGTTCACGGCGTTGGGTATTTGTCTGTCCCTTGCCCGGGCGGCTGGTTCTGTACGACGTGTTGTGCTGAGCCGGGAACATGAAGGAGGGCCGGCATGCTGGTTCGGCTCCGCCCGCTGCGTTGCTGAGCACGGGAGGCCCACTCATGGACTGGGCACGCATTTCCTGGATCCTCTGGTTGGCCATGCTGCTCTGCGCCGTGCCGATTGCCGCCATCGAGCTCGTACGTGGACGACGGCCCGACGAGCCAGGGCCGAGCCGCTGGTACCGCCGCGCGATCGCCGGTGCCGCCAGTCTGCTCGGTCTCGGCCTGCTCGTCTCCAGCCTGCGCACCGGTCCCCAACCATCCATGCAGGATTCCTCCTTCGCACTGTCCCAGCTCATATTCACCGGCTATTTCCTCTGGTACTGGATCCGTCTGCTTTTGCGGTCTCGCCGTGGTCGCGGCCAGAGCAACTCAACGGCACCGACCGCTTGACCGCAGGCATCTTGCGGGACGCGCCGGGTGGGGCGAGCACCGGTGCACGACGAGCGGATGGGGAGACGATGCGCTGTGCGCCACCGTCCCATACCGACCTTCCGCTCCCGGCTCGAGGGGAAGACCGCGGTACTGCTGGCAGCCAGCGAGGGTGGGCAGGGGGGCCTGGCCAGTGGCCACCGGTGGCGCGTTCAGCCCGGCCAGTTGCCCGCCGGGCGCCTGGCCCTGCAGCGAACGCCGCTGCTGCCAGGTCGACCTGGGCAGGGCTTTCGACTGTTGCACGGACTGGTGCTTCTTCCCGTGTTCATTCCTCGGGAGGCTCGCGTGCGCAGCGTGCTTGGCCATCGCCTGTCCAGCTTGTCTGATATCCGCTTGCGTCTGGTGGTGCAACTGTTGCTGGCAAGATCCGCCGTGGGGACCGTGAGGGAGGCGCAGGGCTAGGCTGGGCTCCTGCAGATGAGACGCGTTCGTTCGGAGAGGTGTCCGATGCTCGCCGCGTTCGTGCTCGGCATGACGCTCACCCTGATCGGAATCGTGATCCGCCTGCTCACGGCGATCCAGCACCGCCGCGTCGGGGACATCGTGTACTGGAGCATTATGGTAGCCTGGACGGGTTTGATTCTCTGGGAGAGTCTCCGCAGAGAGGAGACACTCTTTACCAGAATCTTGCCTGGATTACCGCCCTGGGCGGAGGCGACGCTCGTGACGCGCTTGCCGGTGGCGGGGCTCACGTTCCGCGTCGGGGCGCTCGGGCACGCCCGGCGCGAGTGTGCGAAGCATGCTTCTGGCAAAACGCACTGACGGACGTGTGCGAGCCGAACGGAGCCACCGCTTTACGAGACCGGCTGGCTGCTGGACGAGGAACGGTCGGGAGGCTGACGGGTGGAAGCGACGGCTCGACGGAAGGATTCGCGCGGAACCTGGTGCGGTTGCCGGAACGTCTAGGATCACACTCGCCGGATACTTGTTCGCTTCGCCCTCGCGGCGTGTGGACTGGCACGGCCCGGAGCGACCCAGGGTCGATCCTGCGTGGGTAAGGAGATGAAGACGATGGACTGCTCGGTGTTCGTGGCGCTGCTCCTGCTGGTGCTCGTCGCCATCCGGATCGCGACGCTGCACCGTACCTGGCCGATCGGTTAGAGTCTGGTCGGTGTGGCCGCCGGGGCGCTCCTGTCCGGCGTCCTCGCCGCGCTGGCGTCCGGCGGGAGTGCTGCTGCCTGGCAGAGTGCGCTGTTCGCGGCGCTCCTGGGATTCGTCGCTGGTGCGCTCGCGCTGCTGGCCACCACACGTTGGCAGCGGGGCGCGCCGCGGTAACGGGAGCGATCAGCGGGCGAAACGAGCTGGATCGAAGGGAGCGAGGTCGAGTACCGGTGCCTTCCCCTCGAGGAGATCAGCAACGATCTCGGCAGTGATCGGGCTCAGCAGGATCCCGTGACGCGCGTGACCGCTCGCGATCCAGGCGTTCTCGTACCCGGGTAGTCGCCCCAGCACGGGCAGGCCGTCCGCGGACCAGGGACGGAGCCCGGCGAGCGCCTCGCGGAAGACAGATCGACCGAGCGCTGGTACTGTCTCGTGGGCGAAGGTCACCAGCTGGCGTACCCCCTCGAGCGTCGGCCGGCGGTCGTAGACCGCCAGCTCCTCGGTCGAGCCGACAGCGACCGTCCCATCGGCCTTGACGGCGAGGTAGAGCTCGCCGCGATAGAGTGTGTGCCGGACACGAGCATCCCAGGCGTGCAGGAGCACCAGCTGGCCGCGTAGCGGACCGAGCGGCAACGGGACACCCAGTTCAGCCGCGAGCGCGCCGCTCCAGGCACCGGCAGCGACGACGACCTGCTCCGCTTCGATGCGGTCGGTGCGGGTGCGCACCGCAACGACACGGTCGCCATCCCGGTCGAAACCGGTCACCTCGACGCCTTCCTCGATGCGGGCACCGCCGAGCGCTGCTGCTCGAGCGAACGCCTCGACGAGCCGTGGGCTGAGCACCTGGTGCTCGAAGGGGAGGAGTAGGGCACCGCGGAAAAGCGGTGAGACAGCAGGCTCGAGCTGGCGCAGCTCGTGCTGGTCGAGCCAGCAGCAGGCAGCGTCACGAGCACGCAGGATCGGCAGGGCAGCGCGGAGTGCTGCCTCCTCATCGGCCGTGAAGGCAAGCAGGAGCGCACCGGTGTGGCGCAGCTCGACGTCGATCCCCGTCCGCTCGCGGAGATCCGCTGCGACAGCCGGGAAGCGCGCCAGGCTCGCAGCACCGAACTCGCTCAACGGATCGTTCGTCGCACCGCTCCCGGGAACGCCGAGGAGACCAGCGTAGGCGATACTGGCCTGGCCACCGACGGTCGACCGCTCGAGCACGCGGACACCGCGCCAGCCACGACGAACGAGCTCAGCGGCGATGGCGCAGCCGGTGATGCCCCCGCCGACGATGACGACCGACGCCCGTTCAGCCATCGCAAGCCCCTTCCCAGCACGATTGTCGCGCGAGGCGAGGGGCGGGACAAGAGGAGCAGCGATCGAGCCGAGCTGCGCGCGGCGGGGGCTGACCGCGCCTATCCGGGTAGAGCCCGCAGCCTGTCGCGGCGTACGAACGCCCCTGGCCCGGTGGGTCGCGCACACCTGAACCGGACGGTCACGCACGCGTGACCCCGACAGGCGGTCGACGGTGACCTGCGCAGCGTTGTCGGGCGGTGCGTGCGCCACCGCTCGCGATCAGGGGCATATTCTCGTAGGAGCGAGGCGCGCCTCGCCCGCCCGCGCCCAAGGATGCGGCAAACGAGGTGAGGTTCCCGGCCCTGCGGGCCGGCGGGTCAGGCACGCCTGACCCCTACAGGTGCTACGGTGGCCAATCGGTCGCGGGTGGACGGTGGGTAGGCGGCCGGCGGCAACGGACCACGCCTCGTCGTAGGGACGCGGCACGTCCCTTGGGCCACGGACGCGTCGCCCGTTCCCCATTGGGCCGTGGCGTGCCGGGCCCGCGTTTCTGTGTAGGGGCGACGCGTGCGTCGCCCGGCCGCGCCGACAGGCGCGGGAATCGGGTTCGGTTCCCGGCCCTCCGGGCCGGGCGGGTCACGCACGCGTGACCCGCCGGGTCGGGCACGCCCGACCCCTACAGGGGTGACGGTGGTCGATCGCACGCCGCTGGTCGAGAGACGGGCGACCGTCGGTTCGCGGCCACACCCTGTCGGGGCGAGACGGGCGTCGCCCGGCCGGGACCGTGGCACGGAAACTACCGATGGTGCGTTACTGCCTATCCGAACATCCGCCACCCCAGTTTCACCACGCGCAGCGCCCCCGTCCACGCTCCCCCGTCGGGGCGACGCGTGCGTCGCCCGTGGGACACCCCTCACCTCCGCCTCGCTCCGCTCGACACCCCCTCTCCCGCGCGGTGCGGGAGAGGAGGACCGGGGGTGAGGGGGCACACGCAGGCCGCACCCATCTACGCAGGATGGTGTGGGAACGGGTTCGGTCTTCCGGGCCTACCGGCCCGGCTGGGTCGCGCGTGCGTGACCCGTCGGGTCGGGTACGCCCGACCCGTACAGGGGGTGACGGTGGTCGATAGGGACCGGTGGACGGCCAGCAGGCGACCGTCGGTATTGCGTCCCGGTACGACACGCCTCATCCCCGGCTCGCTCGCCAGGGCTCGCTCATGCCCGGCTCGCGCACCAGCCGGGGAGTCGGCACCGGCCGTTCCGGCTGGTAGCATTGCTGCCGGAGAGGGGGAGCGGAATGCCGGAGGACATCCTGACGGTGGAGCAACGCCGCCTGGTCGAATTGATCGCCGACGCGCTCTACCAGCGTGGACCCGGTGTCGCGTTCACCGGAGCCGGGATCTCGACCGAGTCAGGCATCCCCGACTATCGCGACCCGAACGGGCTCTGGTCGCGGGAAAACCCGACGCGCTTCCGCGACTTCCTGAACGATCTGGAGGTACGGCGTCGCTACTGGGATCGCCGGCGCGAGCGCTACCCGATCCTGGCCAGCGCACAGCCCAATGGTGGGCACATCGCCCTGGCACGGCTGCAGGCAGCCGGGTACATCGACACGATCGTGACGCAGAACATCGACGGCCTACACCAGAAGGCCGGTAGCCCGCCCGAGCGGGTCATCGAGCTGCACGGCACGGCCCACGCGATCCGCTGCCTCTCCTGCGAGATCCTCTGGCCGGCCGAGCGGTTCGACCCCGGCCCACCGGGGACGGTCCCACACTGTCCGGTCTGCAACGGGATCGTCAAGGAAGCGACCGTCTCTTTCGGCGAGCCGGTGCCCCGGCCGCTGCTCGAGCGCGCGCTGGCGCTCGCCGAGGCGACACCCGTCATGCTCGTCGTCGGGACATCTCTCGCCGTAGTACCGGCTGCGCACGTGCCGCGCCGGGCCGCCCGAGCTGGCGCCTTCGTCGCGATCGTCAACGACGAACCGACACCACTCGACCGGGAAGCCGCAGTGGTGGTGCGGGCACGGGCCGGTGCTGCGCTCACCTATCTCGCCGAACTCCTGGTCGGTGCGCCAGCCGAGTCCGCCCGCGAACGCGCGAGCTGAACTAGCAGGGAGTTCGGCGAACCGGACAGCGCACCCTGCCCCTGACCCAGGCGGTCGTCTCAACCGACGACCGCCTGGTGTATGTCGACCTGGGTTCGGCGAACCGGACAGCACACCCCGCCCCTGACCGGTCGCACCGGGTACCGGCGGACAACTGTGCCGTCCAGCGACCGAGCGTTCGGCTGGCGCCGGACGTCAGCCTCTAGTAGACTGGACATACGGTCTCCGCTCTGAACCGGGACAGGGGAGGTGCAGCATGACGGCAGGGGTCCGGCGGGCGCTCGCGCTGGTGCTCGCGCTCTGGGGAACCTGGTTGTGGGGCCGGGCTGGCTGGTCGCTCGCGACCTGGTACGGCGGATACTCCGGCGACACGGACCTCCGCACTATCGCTGCCTGGTTCACCGCGCTCGGCGTCCCGCCGCTCCTCGCTGGTATCGCGCTCTGGCGCGGCTGGAACGTGCCAGCCCGCTGGCTCGCACTGGTGTGCCTAGCACTGGTCGCCTTCTGGATCCAGCAGCTGACCTGGTTCAGCGTCGGGCTCGTCACCGGACTCCGTACCGGCACCTGGAGCGACGCGTTCGATACGCTCGTCGCCTGGCAGTGGCTCGAACAGGCTCTCGTCGTCCCGCACGACTGGAGTGATCTCGGGTCCTGGGTGCTCTGGTTCGCCTGGGGACTGTGGAGCCAGCTCGTCGTCGCGCTCGTCGCTTTCGTGCAGGCACTGCGGCCACGCGCGGCAGGCGGAGCAACCCGTAAGCGCGTGACCGCCGCTGCCTAGCGGTCAACAGGTCTGAATGATCGCCGGCAGACTGCCGACCTTCCTGCGGACGGGCGAGGCTCAGGTCGTCCGAAAAACGTCCTGGATATCGTTCTCGCGCGTGTAACCAGCCAGGAGCAGCGGCGTCCGCTCGGTCTCGTAGCGATTTCCGACCAGGCGCGTCGCCGTGGTATGGAGCAGGAAGACGGCCGCCCGGCTGTTGGCGACGAAACGGTTGCCGCACAGCTCGTGCCCCGTCGAAACGCAGCGGTCGGGGAAGTCGCGGTTGGTCGGATCGAGCGTGAAGGCGACGCCGTCGCGGCCGTTGCGGGCGATGAGGTTGGCGCGCAGGATGCCACGCGCGCCGTGCTCCCAGTGGACGCCGTCGATGCGATTGTCGGCGATGAGATTCTCCTCGAGCACCGTGTCGGTGGAGAAGCCGAGCCAGAAGCCGTAGTTGCTCCAGCAAGCCCGGTTGCGGCGAAAGACGTTTCCGCACGAGAACGTCGCCTCGAACGCGTTGTTGGGCGAGTAGGAGCCGTCGTTGCCGACGACGAGGTTGTCGTTGGAGGGCGGGCTGAACTGGTTCCCGAGGAAGAAACCGTCGCCCGACCAGCGCAGGTCGTTGCCGGCGACGCGGTTCCGGTGCGAGCCCCACGTGAGCAGGATACCGGCAGCGTCGCAACCGGCACCGCCGCACCGGTTGACGTGATGCGCCCGGTTCCGCTCGAGGCAGCAATCGGTCGAGCCGTGCAGGCGGATCCCCCAGGCGGTATTGTGCGAGAGGTCGCAGTCGGCGACGACGATACCGCGGCAGGAGACGAGATCGACGCCGATATCCTGGCCGATGGCACGGAGCCGGACGACCCGGCTGGCGACGGTGCGGAGCAGGCGGGCACCGCCGCCAGCACCCTCGTCGACGCGCGTGATATCGAGAAACGTGCCGTCGCTCCGGCCGTTGTGGGAGAAGTCGCAGTCCTCGACGAGGAGTTCTTCGCAGTCGATGGCGACGAGCGCCCAGGCGTAGCCACGCACCGTGAGGTTGCGCAGGACGACGCGACGGCAGCCAACGAGCACGATGCCGACACCGCCGCGTCCAC
Source organism: bacterium HR27 (assembly GCA_002898975.1). Classification (GTDB taxonomy): domain Bacteria; phylum Chloroflexota; class Chloroflexia; order Thermomicrobiales; family Thermomicrobiaceae; genus Thermomicrobium. Next base: position 7,081 of record BEID01000032.1, read on the forward strand.
CGCCATCGAGCACCGTCCCCCGTCCATCGACGACGAGGTCGTCACCCACGATGCGGAGCGCGCCGTCGGACGGGTCCGGGAGCACGTAGTGTCCCGGCGCGAGTTCGGTCGATGCGGTGACGACGAGTCCGGCGCGCGGCTCGCGGAAACGGGAGCGGAAGCGGGCGAACCAGCCTCTCACGACGTCCACACACCACCAGCGAACACCGCGGCAACCGCACCGCAGGCGCCACAGCGCGCTTCGACCGTGCGGCCGGTACGGCGCAGGCGTACCGAGCGGGTGTCAGCATGGCGGCTCCCGCAGGTCGGGCAGACGACCGGCTCCCAGAGACGCCGGGCCTCCTCGAGCGAGACCGTCTCGCGGCGCGCGAGCCGGCGATGCCGAGCTGGGCGGTCGACATCGTCCCAGTCGTCGAGCGCGAACTCGGAGAGCGGATCATCCCAAGCTCCGGACCGGTGCATCGGGGTTCCCCCCGCAACGAACGCGAACGGATCCATGTGGTCGGTGTGTTCTCTGGATAGCATACGCGGGAGGGGAGTGGCAAGGGGGACCCGCTGCAAGCGCGGCTGGTTCCCCGCCTTCCTGATTCTCCGGCGCGGGGAATCGCGAGCCTACCGTCCGTGCGCTGAAAGGGTCAAGCATGCGTGACCCGCCGACCGGGCCCGGGAACCGATCCCAGTCCCCCGCCCCCCGGCACGGGTGGGTGAGGCACGCGCTGGAGTACCCCGAACCCGGCCCGCTGTCCCGCACGGCGCGGGAGAGGGAAGTGCCGCGAGAGCGGCGGGGGTGAGGCTGTCGGGCTGGTCGGCGAACGCCGACCGTTCGATGCTTGGGCCTCGCGGCGCGGACGTGCGACGCACGTATCGCCCCTACACGGAACGACGGTGTGATCTCTTGGCGACGGTCACGCACGCATCGCCGACGTGCCCCTCATGGCCACCGTCGTTCCGGTAGGGGGTCAGGCACGCCTGACCCAGCCGGGCCGGTAGGCCCGGAACTCCGAACCCGTTCCCACACCATCCTGCGTAGACGGACGCGGCACGCGTGTGCCCCGACCCCCTCTCCCACACGATCGTGGGAGAGGGGGTGGCGAGCGCCAGCGAGCGGGGGTAAGGGGTGTCCACCAAACAGGAACCGTCGCACCATCGGTGTTTCCGCGCCATTCGGCGCAGCTGGGCGAGGCGTGCATCGCCCCCACGGCAATGGGTCATTTGGCCACCATCGCCTGCCGATCGTTCATCGCCAGCCATCGACCACCGTCACCCCCTGTAGGGGTCGGGCGTGCCCGACCCGGCGGGTCAGGCGTGCCTGACCTGAAGGGTCGCGCGTGCGTGGCCTGCCCGCCAGGGCCGGGAACGAACCACGCACCCGCGCCGGTCGGCGCGGACGGGCGACGCACGCGTCGCCCCTACGAGGAAAACGCGGACGGGGCACGCCGCGCCCCGACAGGGCGTGGTCGGTTGCCGACGGTCGCCTGCCGATCGTCCACCTGAGCCGATCGCGTACCTGGCAACTGGACGGGTGGAAACGGGCGAGGGGCCGTCCACTGGTGCAGCGCGTGGAGCGAGTTAGGTCGGGCGGAACACGAAGGAGCGTTCGCTTGACTCTGAGTCTGCGAGGGCGTATACTGGGAAAGGTTGGGCGCTGCGGCCGGGACGGGTCGCGCGTCCTGAGTCGGTCCGACGTGGAGGGTACAGCGCGTGGAACGTAGTCAGCCTCCAGAACGCAGTACCGGCTCCCGCGGGCCGTCCGGGTCGGAGCAGTAAGCCGCGCAGAGC
>BEID01000033.1 GCA_002898975.1 bacterium HR27
ATACCGGCCGATGGACTGGGTTACGTCGTCGTCCGTGACACAACCGGGAGTCGACAGGTGCTGGCGCGGAGCAAGGACGGAACCGCCATCCCCGCCGGTCACGCTGTCCGTATCCTCTCCATCGTCGGCACCACCGCCGTCGTCGAAGCGGCCGAAACACCGACGCAGCCGCCACCACGAACGGGAGGGACACCGTGACGATCCTCGAGGTTCTCTTCGCACTCGCCGCCGTCCTCTTTATCCTGCTCGCACTCGCTGCACTCCTCGCCATCATCAGCCGGAACATCGTCAAAGTGCCGCCCAACATGGTCGCTGTCTTCTCGGGCCGCAAGCGCACCGTCGTGGACCCGGAAACGGGCCAGCGCCGCACCGTCGGGTATCGTTTGGTCAAAGGTGGCTCCAGCGTCCGCATACCGATCGTCGAGCGCGTCGACTTCCTCTCGCTGAACGTGATGACCATTCCGCTCAAGATCGCCTCGGCCTACACCAAAGAAGGTGTGCCAGTCTCGGTCGACGCCGTGGCCAACGTGAAGATCGGCTCCGACGATGTCATGCTCATGAACGCGATCGAGCGCTTCCTCGGAATGTCGCAGGACGAGATTCGCAGCGTCATCTTCCAAACACTCGAAGGCCATCTCCGTTCCATTCTCGGCACCTTGACGGTCGAACAGATCAACGCCGACCGACAGGCCTTCGCCCAACGGCTTGCTGCCGAGTCCGCCGCCGATCTCTCGCGAATGGGCATCGAGATCGATGTCCTCACCATCCAGCAGATCAGTGACCCGCAGGGCTACCTCGATGCACTCGGCCAGCGTCGCACTGCCGAAGTCAAACGTGACGCCGAGGTCGGCAAAGCAGAAGCCGAACGCGATGCCCGTGTCCGTCGTGCTCAGGCGATGCAGCAAGCTGCTGTCGCCGAGGCGATGGCCGATGCCGAGATCGCTGCAGCCAACAAAGAAGCCGAAGTCCGGAAAGCGCGGTACGCAGCCGAAGTGGAAGCAGAGCGTGCCCGGGCGAGTCAGGCCGGACCGCTGGCCGAAGCTGAGGCACGGAAGCAGGTCGTCGTCGCGGAGCAGCAAGTCGAACTCGCCCGAACTGAAGCCGCGATCGCCGTCCAGGAAATGGAAGCGCGCCGCCGGGAAAAGGAACTCGAGGCCACGGTGCTCAAGGGCGCGCAGGCAGAACGCGAAGCGACGATCATTCGAGCCGACGGCGAGAAACAGGCTGCCGTCTTGCGCGCCGAGGGTGAACGCCAGGCGACGATCGTCCGAGCCGAAGCTGCCGCCCGCGAGCGCGAACTCATCGGTGCCGGAGAGGCAGCTCGGATCCGCCAGGTGGGGCAAGCGGAAGCAGAGGCCAAAAAGGCGCTCGCCGAAGCGCTCCAGGCAGAACTCCTCGCGCAAGCCGAAGGACAGCGCGCAGCGCTCCTGGCCGAGGCCGACGGCAAACGAGCACTGGCCGAAGCGCTCAACACCTACGGGCCGGTCGCTATGCAGCTCCTCATGTACCAGGCTTTCGTCGAGCAGCTGCCCAAGATCGTCGAAGCCGCAGCCCAGCCACTGACCCAGGTCGAGCGCGTCGTCGTTTTCGATTCCGGCGGAGCGTCCGACGGGCATACCAGCCTCGGTCGGTACGCCACCCAACTCCCCGTGATCGTTCAGCAACTCCTTGAAGGATTCAGCGCGATGACCGGTATCGATCTCACGACGGCGGTCCGCGAGCGGTTGGCCGACCACGTCCCCGCCGACGGTTCAGCCACCGTCAGTCAGCCCGCTGACCCGCCGGCTCCGTCGTCCGAGCCGCCGCAGCCTGCTTGACAGCTGCGCGCTGCGCGACCAGAACCCCGGCGAACACGGCGACGAGCCCAACGATCTGCACCGCTCGCACGCTCTCACCGAGGAATGCTGCACCCAGCGCCATCGCGATGCCCGGTTGCAGGTAGTAATAGACGAGCGTCGTCGCGGCACCGAGTCGTTGCACCGCTCGCTGCCAGAAGACATTCGCCCCGACCATCGCCAGCACGCCCGTGTACAGTAACGCTCCCCAGGCGCCCCATCCGGGCGGCGCAGCGAGCGATCGCAGCGTGTCGCCTGCTCCAACGATACCGACGACGACCAAGCTCAACACGAGCAGCCACGTCGTTACCGGTACAGCACCGTACCGCGCGACGAGCGGCCGGGGGATCAAGGTCACGCCGACCCAGCAGATCGCTGCGCCGAGCGTCAGGAGATCACCGAGCAGCGTAGCCATCCCCGTGGGATCCGGCGTACCGACCATGAGTACCACACCGAGGAAACCGAGCGCGGCACCGAGGAGCCCCGCTGCACGTGGTCGCTCGCGCTCGACCAGCCAAGAGATCGGCAACGCCCAGAGCGGGCTCGTGTTGAGGAACAGTGCACTGTGCGTCGACGTCGTATGCCGCATCCCGACGAGGAACACGATTTGAAAGACTCCCATCGCACCCAAACCGGCCAGCGCGAGGCGCGGCCAGTCCTGGCGCGCGATACGCAGGGACTCGCCCCGAAGGCGCAGCCAAAGAATGAGACAGCCGATCGCGACGATGAGTCGCAGGACCGCAAACGACAACGGTCCGAACGAATCGACCCCGTGCTTGACGATCGGGAAGGAGGCACCCCAGATGAGCACCGCCACGAACGCTTCGCTGTCGATCCAGCGCCGCCAGCCCGCTCCCTCGCTGTCCATCACCATCGCTCACCTTCGCGACACTCGTGTCGATATCGCCCCATGGTATTGTCGGGGTAGGCCTGTCCGGGTACCAGTGATGTGTTCGGCAAGGCGGAACGGCAGCGGTCGGCCCGCCCCGGGCTGGCGGAGGCAGCTCGCCCCGAGAATCCCGCACCGTCTCCTCCCGCGCACTCCGCTGGTCGTTACCCCACGCACGTACAGCCACCCGAGAACACCTGCGGCGCCAGCAGGCGACCAACCGCAGAGCACATCGGCTGATGCTTGCCGTGGCCGCTTCCCAGCCTCCATACTTGCGCTGGAGCTTACCTCGCAGTGAACGGCTCGGTTCCCATGGTGCGCGAAGCGATGACGCTCCGGGTCGAACTCTACGGTCTGCCGGCAGTTCTCACCGGCCAGCGCCGTGTCGAGGTCACCGCAGCCACGTTGCAGGAACTGGTTCACGTGCTCGCCGCGCAGTTCCCCTCGCTCTGCGGTACGGTCATCGACCTCGACCGAGGCTGGCTCAACCGCGGCTACATCTTCGTGGTCGACGGCCGCTTCACGCGCGAGCCGGCAACGCCGCTCCGTCCAGGCGCCGAAGTCCTCCTCGTCGCTGCCCAGGCTGGAGGCTGAGACGATGCAAGCTGTCCACGGTCGTGCGCTCCTCGTCGATCTCGGTACGGGAGAAGCACGAACGGTTCCGATTCCACAAGAGGTCTTCCGTTCCGTCCTGGGTGGCACCGGACTGGCCACTTGGTTGCTTTTCCGCTTTGCTCCACCGCAGGTCGATCCGTGGGCACCTGAAAACCCCTTCGTCATCGCGACGGGGCCTTTCATCGGCACCGGGCTGACCACCTCGAGCAAACTCGCGATCGCTACCACGTCGCCGCAGACGGGTTTCATCGGCGATTCGCTCACCTCGAGCTACCTCGCGCTGGTGCTTCGCCGTACCGGCTTCGATGCCCTGGTTGTCGTCGGCCAGGCACCCGACTGGTCGGTTCTGTTCGTCGAAGACGATCGCGTGTACCTTCGGCCAGCACACGACCTCCTCGGACTCGACCCGGAGGAGACGGCTGCCGCCCTCCGCGCTGAACTCGGTCGGGACGTGCGTGTCGCCGCGATCGGTCGCGCTGGCGAACGGCTGGTACGCTTCGCTGCTGTCGTCAATGACGGCCGGTTGGCCGGTCGGACCGGCCCTGGCACCGTGCTCGGGGCCAAGCGCCTGAAAGCGATCGCCGTACGGGGTACCGGGCGGTTTCCACCGGTCGCCGACCCCGCTGCGGTCGCTGCGGCTGCCCGTCGTCTCGCGCAACGCAGTCTCGGTCCCGAAACTGCCAAATACCGGGAACTCGGCACGGTCGCCAATCTCGCCTTCTTCAGCCGGCTCGGCATCCTGCCGACCCGAAACTTCGCCGCGGGGACGTTCCCGGCAGCCGAGGCGCTCTCGGGCGAACGCCTCGTGACTGTCCACCGTGCCGATCGACAAGCCTGCGCTGCCTGCACGGTCGGCTGTGAGCATCACTTCCGCACCACCGACGATGGCCCCCCGGCAACCGTCCGCCTCGAGTACGAGACCCTCTTCGCACTCGGTTCCCTGTGCGGCATCGACGACCCCAACGTCGTGCTCCGTGCAGCCGCACTGTGTGACCGCTACGGCATGGACGCCATCAGTGCCGGCGGGACGATCGCCTGGGCGATGGAGTGCGTCGAGCGTGGCGTAACGCTTCCGGGTGACCCTGCCGAGTGGCCGCGCTTCGGCGACGGCGCGAGCCTCCTGCGCACGCTCGAGGCGATCGGCGAGCGACGTGGTCCGCTCGGCGATCTCCTCGCTGAAGGGTCGCGACGCGCTGCCGAACTCATCGGACAGGGCAGCGACGCCTGGGCGATGCACGTCAAAGGGCTGGAACTCCCCGGCTATCACCCGAAGAAGCTGCGCGCGATGGCGCTCGGTTTCGCCGTGACTCCGCGTGGCGCCTGTCACAACCGGACCTCAGCGTACGAGATCGACTTCTCCGAGCAGGCGGGCGATCATCACGAGCGGATCGCACTGGCGACCGCCCACAGTGAAGACCGTTCAGCTGTCCTCGATGCCCTGCCGCTCTGCAAGTTCCTCCGCCACCGTTTCGACGACTTCCTCGCCGAGGCTGCGGAACTGGTCCGGCTGGTCACCGGCATCGCCTGCGATGCCGACGAACTGCGCAGGGTGGGTGAGCGGATCGTCACGCTGAAGAAGCTCTTCAACCTGCGCCAGGGCTGGACGCGATCCGACGATTCGTTACCGGTACGGCTTCTCGGGCCCGACGGTATCGAGCCCGCTGAACTGGACGCACTCGTCGCGGCATACTACCGTGTACGGGGCTGGACCCCGGAAGGCCTCGTGCCACCGGCCAGGCTCCGCGAACTCGGATTGGACTCCCTCGTGGCACACGCAGCAACCGGGTGTTGATCGATGTTCGACGAAGACGAACTCATCTGGCTCGAACTCGAACGAATACGCCTCCCCTCGCCGGTCCTCGCGCGCATCGAGGAGCTGGCCGAGGAGCGCCGTCGCCTCTTGCAAGCGATTCCGGACATGCTGCTCGAACGGGAGGAAGCACTACGCCGCGTCGCCGAGATCAACGTCGAACTCGAGCGACTCTGGGACCTCCGGCGGAGAGAGCTCCTGTTAGTTCGCCAGATGCTCGGGGGCGAGGCGGAGGACCAGGCGTCCTCGCTCGAAGAGGTCGAGGAACGGGTCACCGAGGAACAGGACACGAACTCCGGAGTGGAGTCTTCGTCCCCTTCCACACCCCAGCAGTCCAATCAGTGATCCCGTTCACTCGATTTCGACGATCGCCTCGATCTCGACGGTGATATTGCGGGGAAGCGAACCCATCCCGACCGCCGAACGGGCGTGCCGGCCCCGCTCCCCGAAAACCTCCACGAAGAGATCCGAACAGCCGTTGATCACCTCTGGATGCCGGTCGAATTCCGGCACCGCATTGACCATTCCGAGCACCTTGACGACCCGTTTGACCCGATCCAGATCGCCGAGTTCTTGCTTCAGAACCGCCAGCAGCACCAGCCCAACCGACCGCGCGTGCCGATAGGCCTCCTCGACGCTCACCTCACGTCCGACCTTGCCGGTCGGCATCGTCCCGTCCGGATTCCACGGCCCCTTGCCGGCTAGAAAGAGCAGGTTCCCGCTCCGTACCGCGTGCACGTAGTTCCCCGCTGGTGCCGGCACCGGCGGCAACTCGATCCCCAGTTCCTGGAGTCGCTGCTCGACCTTCATCACTCCTCCTCTCCTCTGCCCCAGCAACCGGTTCAGGAGAATCCCAGAGCCAAGCTGAACCGTCAAGAGCTGCTCCAGGCACATCCTCCTCCCGATCTGTGGCCAGCTCAGCCACGCGTGTCTGAACGGCATGCAGGACGTTGCACTCGACTCCGGCTCCGCGCATGCTCGGGTGCAGCGAACGTTCCTCCTTTCACGGCCTTCCCCTCGCCCTGTGCAGGGTCACGACTTGCATGCCACCCGCGTGAGCGCAGCATCGGTTACACTCGTCAGGCAATGAGGAGGCTCGGTTGTTCGGGATCGACCTCGTCACCGTCATCCGTACGATCGGCACGCTCGGCGTCGCAGCGATCGTGTTCACGGAAAGTGGCCTTCTCATCGGTCTGTTCTTGCCCGGTGATTCCTTGCTGTTCACGGCTGGGTTTCTCGCCGCGCAGGGATTCCTCGACATCCGCTGGCTCGTCCTGGCCTGTTTCCTCGCTGCAGTCGCCGGTGATCAAGTCGGCTACGCCTTCGGCTCGCGCGTCGGCCGTGCGTTGTTCCAACGGGAGGACACACGCCTCTTCAGGAAGGAGTATCTCTCCCGCACGGAGCGTTTCTTCGAGCGGCACGGCGGAAAGGCGGTCGTACTCGCCCGCTTCGTCCCGATCGTGCGCACCTGCACGCCGGTCGTGGCCGGTATGGGGCGCATGCGGTACCGGCGCTTCGTCCTGTTCAACGTCACCGGCGCACTCTTCTGGGCCGTCGGTGTGACGCTCAGCGGCTACTGGCTCGGCAGCGTCATCCCGGGTATCGATCGGTACCTGCTGCCGATCATCGCCGGCATCGTCCTCCTTTCGCTCGCGCCTTCCGTGCTTCACGTCTGGCGAGAACGTCGCCGTTCTCGGGCGGTACCACCCGTGGAAGAACCACTCCTCGTACACGACCGCGAACGCACGTCACGCTGACACCGGCCGCCGAGAGCCACACCATGGGTCGTGCGACCGCCCGTCGCAACCCGAGCGTCTGCAATATCCCTCGCGGGCTGAACATTCCCTCCAGCCGATAGCATGCAGCCGCCACGATGCGGACGCACCTTGCCGAACGCATGCACCCAGTCGCTATACTGTCGCCGTATGGGACGGTTGGGAGGACTCTATGGATATCGCGACCGTTACGCGGCTCTTGCGCGCAGCGGGCGTTCGCTGGATCCGCATCGAAATGGCTGACACCCACGGTATCGCCCGCTCGAAGAGCGTTCCCCTTTCCAAGTTCCCGGCTTACGCCGCCAAGGGAGTGAACTTCTACGGCGGTATGTTGCTCCAGGATGCATCAGGCTGGGATATTCCGCTCGAAGAGGAGCTTCCGCCCCCTGATTACCTCCTCAAGCCCGACCTGGATACGCTGACCCTCTTGCCGTATGCCCCCGGCGAGGCTCGCGTCATCGGAGACCTCTACCGTGATGGAGCGCCAGCGCCCGAAGATCCTCGTGTCGTCTGCCGCCGTATCGTCGAACGCTTCCGGGAGCGCGGCTGGATACCCCGGAGCGCCTTCGAATACGAGTTCTACCTGCTGCACGCAGGCACGCGAGAGCCGATCTTCCGCGACAAGCAAATTTGCTCGACGCTCCGCAACAACTTCGACCCAGCCTGGCGCGACGAGCTGCTGACTGCGCTCGAGGCACACGGTATCGCCGTGTCGACACTCAGCGTCGAGAACGCACCAGGGCAGTTCGAGATCACTATCGATCCGGCAGACGGGATCGCCGCTGCCGATCAAGCCTTCATGTTCCGCACGGTCGTGAAGGAAGTATCCCGGAAGCATGGCTACATCGCTACCTTCATGACGAAGCCCTTCATCGATCAGGCTGCGTCCGGAACCCACCTCCATCACAGCCTCATCGATGCCTCGACCGGCCAGAACCTGTTCGCCGATCCGGATGGCCCGCACGGCCTCTCCGAACTCGCCTGGCACTTCCTGGGCGGCCTCTTCGAGCACGCCCGCGCGTTGATCGCCGTGTTCTCGCCGACTCCGAACGACTACAAGCGCTATCAGCCAGGTCTCTTCGCACCGACCAGTGTCTGCTGGGGCTACGACAACCGGTCGGCCGCATTCCGTATCCCCGCCGACGCACACGGTAGCAAGGCACGCATCGAGAACCGGCTCGGTGGCGCAGCGGCCAATCCCTACATCGCTCTCGCCGCCTCCCTCGCCGCCGGCTGGGACGGTATCGAACGAAAGCTCAAGCCACCAGAGGCGATCCAGAAGGACGTGGGCTGGCTCGAAGGGCTGCCAGCGCTCCCGCGTTCCCTGGACGAAGCGCTCGATGCCCTCGAACAGGACACAGTGCTCTGCGAGCTGCTCGGGCATGCGTTCATCGAGACCTATGTCGCCGTCAAGCGGTGGGACGCTGAGAAATGTCGTCGCCGTTGCCCCGACTACTGCTCCCCGGAGTGGAACCGCCGCATCGACCCCTACGAGTGGGAGGAATACGGTGAGCTGATTTAGCGGGTTCGACCCGCTACACTTCACTGAAGTCGAGCTGCTCGGACTCGAGGCGGGGTTCGATGGGACTCGCACGCGACGCGCGGATTCTCAAGGATGGTGAACTCTTCGTAGTCAGCGACGAGCGCGGCGATCTCCGCCGCACCTTTCCGGGTGCAGGCATTTACGCCCGCGACACGCGCTTTCTCAGTGAACTCTGGTTACTCCTCAATGGTGAGGAACCGGAGCTGTTCGACTCATCGGCTGAGCGAACGACAGTTGCGGTCTTCGAGTTCGGTAATACCGTGTTCCGTGACGAAGCAGGCCATGACGTCCT
>BEID01000034.1 GCA_002898975.1 bacterium HR27
CGACGAGGACGAGGGCACCGTGCGCGTGCGCCAGCTCGGCAATCTCCCGAACCGGCTGCACAGCTCCGGTCACGTTCGACGCATGACTCACCACGACCAGACGCGTATTCGGACGCAGCGCCCGCCGGACGTCGTCCGGGTCCACGATCCCGGACGGCCCGACCCGGACCACCGTGGTCGTGACACCGACGACCTCCAGCGCGCGCAGAGGACGCCGTACTGCAGCGTGTTCGAGCGCGGTCGTCACCGCATGATCACCTGAGCCGAGCAGCCCTTTGATCGCGAGATTGAGCGCATCCGTTCCGCTCGCCGTGAAGATCACCCGCCGCGGGTCACCCACACCGAAGAGCGCGGCCAGTCGCTCGCGTGTCCGCTCGATCGCCTCCCAGGTCGAGACCACTAGACGATGCCCCGGTCGCCGCGGAACACCACTCACCTCCTCGAGGAAGCGACCGAGTGCACGCAAAACTGGCTCCGGCTTGGGCCAGCTCGTCGTCGCGTTATCGAAATAGCTCACCACCACGCTCACATCCCGATGTAGCGCGCGTAGAGCGCTCGAGCGACTGCCGGATCTGTCGTCCCGCGCACGATCGCTCGCCCGTCACGGAAGACGGTCAATTCATAACCGTCCACCGTGAATCGTATCAAGTATGGGTTATGCTGCACCGCTCCGAGCAGTTCGAGTCGTGCAGCCAGCTCCTCCAGGTTGAGCTCCGGTCGCGGGTAGACCGAGACCTGCACGGCATCCCGACCGCAGAGCTGGACGGTTCGGCTCGGTGCCTTTGCCTCAAGGAACGCACGCTCGCCGCGACCACAGGCCGGACAATCGGCACGCCGGGCCACCGGGATACGGCCAATTTCCAGCGACCAGAGGTCGAGCCAGAGGAGCGACCGGTTCAGGCTCGCCCGGTCGCCGACGAGTAGCTTGATCGCCTCGCTCGCCTGCACGGCACCGATGGCCGCGGCGACCGGTCCCAGCACGCCGGCTGTGTCGCAGGTCGGCGCAACACCCGGCGGTGGCGGATCGGGAAACACGCAACGGAGACATGCCGACTCACCGGGCACGATCGTCAACGTGGTTCCCTGCGTGCCGACGGCACCGCCGTAGACCCATGGTTTACCGAGATCCAGAGCTGCATCGTTCAGCAGATACCGCAGCTCGAAGTTGTCGCTCCCGTCGACGACGACGTCCACGTCCTCGATGAGTGCGCGGATCGAAGACGCGTCGACGTCTTGCACGACTGGCTCCAGGGTCACCGTGTGGTCAATGCGTGCCAGCGCACGAGCTGCCGCCACCGCCTTGGGGAGACCAGCTTGGACGTCCCCTTCCTCGTACAGCACCTGCCGCTGGAGGTTCGTCCACTCGACGACATCCCGGTCGACCAGCCGCAGGAAGCCCACGCCAGCACGAACCAACAGCGCGGCGACCTGGCTCCCTAAAGCACCGACCCCGAGGACGCAAACCCGCCCCGTGCGCAACCGCTCTTGCCCAGCCGGACCGATGACGGGGAGAAGAATCTGCCGGTGATGACGCCCTCGTTGCTCCTCGCTGGTCATCGTGTGGACCCCGCCCTCTCGCCATATATGGTACAGTTGCCGACCGGTGCGCCCCAAGGCGCCCGCTTCCCGCAACGATGCCGACCGTACCCGGTTGTCGCAGGCGGTGCCTGATCGGGAAGCGTTACCCGAGCGACACACATCTGGTGAACAGGGGTGACTCGTGGATACGGTTCGCTTGACTGTCGTCGACCGTGATGGGGCCGTGAGCTTTCTCGGTCCTGGTCACGCGATCAAGATGCTGACCGCAGCCTGCAGCCGCAATCCGCGGACCGTCAAAGAGTTACTCGAGTACGCTGCTCCCTACGATACCGATTTCGTCGCCAGTGTCCGGGCCGGACTCGCTGTCTTCGACGAACACAATACGCCAGAGAACACGGCAGCATTTCATGCCGTGGCCCGTACCGTCGCCCCGGAGCGCTTGCCTCCCTTTCGAGTCATCGACGAGCTGACGCGGACACTGAGCTTGCAACCAGTCGGTGTGGGCCTCGTTCTCTATAACCTCGAGGCCCGCCGGATCGTACAGCTGGTCAATCGCTACGGGGAACTCTTGCGGCAGGATCGCGGCCGCATTCGCCGGGGCGGCGAACCGACTCGGATGCTCTACTCGTATCGCTTACCCGATGAGTGGCGCATTTTACCCTAGCGCTCGCCGCTCGACTTCCCGTCGTCGCGCAAGCGCGGGCGCCGGCGACCCATCAACCCACCGAGGAACAGTTGCTGCAGATGCTGCCCTACTGAGAGCTGGCTCAACTCTCCCGCGGTATCGTGCGCGAGTTCGCCAGGGCGCCGTTCCTGCGTCGCCCACTCCAGCCGGGCATCCCGCGCCTGCTCGAAGATTTCCTGCAAACGCTCGAGTGCTGCGTCCGATCCCTCGGCGACGAGTGTTCGCAGATCCTGCAGTTCAGCGATCGCCGCATCCAGCCAGCGGACGATCGCCTCGGCATTGGTCGCACAGATGTCCCGGTACATCCTGGGACTTCCGGCAGCGAGTCGAGTCGCATCGCGGAAACCACCGGCAGCCAGCTGTCCCATTTCACGCCAGGCGGCATCACGACTCGTCACCCGCATGAGGGCGACGGAGAGAAGAAATGGCACGTGGCTGATCGCGGCAACGTACGAATCGTGTTCAGCTGGGTCGAGGAAGCGCGGCTCGGCACCGAGCAAGTGCACCAGGCCGAGGACAGTCTCGATCGCTTCCCGGCTGGCGGTGAGCGACGGTGTCACCACCCACACCGCGCCACGAAAAAGATCGGCATCGGCCCCTTCGATGCTCTGCGTCTTCCCGGCCATCGGATGCCCGCCGACGAAATGCACCCGCTGCGGCAACCGCTCGGCTGCCCAGGCCAGCACAGCCGCCTTGGTGCTGCAGGTGTCGGTGACGACCGCACCGTCGGGCGCATAGTCGGCGATCGCGTCGAACACCTCCGGCACTGCCGAAGGCGGCGTGGCCACGACGATCAAATCGGCCTCACGCAGTGCTTCCGCGAGACTCCAGGTCGTGCGATCGACCGCCTTGATCCGCTTCGCTTCGTTCTGGTGCAGGAGTTCGATATCGAATCCGACGACCTCGAGCGCGCCACGCTGCCCCTGCTCGTTCGCCCACTTGCGCAAGCCTAGGCCGATCGATGCTCCGATCAGCCCCAAGCCGACAATGGTCACACGTTGCATCGGCTGCCTCCTGGTCGGTTCGCGCTTTCTGTCGATCGTACCACAGCAGAGGCTAGGGCCGGATGAGCTCCAGATCGACGGTGCGGATCCAGCCATCACGCCCGTCGCGCAGCTCGAGGTGCAGCCAGGTCGCGTTGCCCACCTGTTCTTGTTCACCGAGGAAGCGCAACTCGGTGCCTGGTTCGAGGGTATCGACGATCGGATACTGTGTCCCTGGCCCTCCTCGCAAGTTGACGCGTGCCCCCTGTGCCACCCGATGAGTCGGTTGCCACGTTGACGTCGGAGTCGGCGTTGGTTCTGTCGTGGCAGCTGGTGTCGGTGTCGAGCTGCCCCCCACTGCTGCGACCGGCGAGACCTCGGCAGTCGTCGTCACCTCGACCGTCGGCGTCGGGGGAAGGCGCGACACGAAATCGGAGAAGACCGGAGCCAGGCGCGTGTACAACCAGATGAAACCAGCCAGTGCGATGAAGATCGCCAGCCCCATCGCCAGGCCGAGCCAGATGCCCGACTGGCGCGACCGCTGCCGAAGCCGTGCCGAAAGCTCCTGATCGACCACCGTTCCGCTCCAGCTACTCGTGGCGGCGCTCGACCGCTCGGTTCCGCAGCGCAGTATATCGATCGTGTGGGGAACCTGGGGCTGGCGTGGAATGGTGCTCTACCCTATGGGCGCTCGCGGCGCATATATCGATCCGCACGCGTTCCGCACCAGCCCTTTGGCGCAATACTGCGCGGGCGCTCGTGGCGCATATAGCGTATGGCGCTAGGCACCCCACTGGCGTCGTTTCGCCGTTTCGCATTGTTACAGACCGGGCGTGCGCGCGCAAGCGTGTTGTTGTGCGTGTTGTGCTACGCTGGTCGTGTTGTGCGTGCGTACGCGGGGGATTGCCGTGGAGTCCGTGCTCGAGCTGGTGTTGATGGTGTGGCTCGGCGTTCTGCTCGGCTACGTGGTGGTGCTGCTGCGGCATCTACGAGAGCTGCTCGAGTACGTTGCGTGGATCCTGGCTGGGTTCGAGCAGGTGGAGTTGGGCGAGCCTGTCGAGCCTGATCTGCGGATCCTGCGCTTGCCCGGGGCGGAGTGAACCGTTTCCTCGAGCTTCCCGTGTTCCCGATGGGTGGTGTGGGGCTTCGGGTCGTGGCGCCAAGCCCGGCCGGGGCCCCACGCGCGCGTCTCTGCCCGGCGCCGTGGGCGTGCAGCCGACTGTCCTGCGCCGGTTGTGGAGCCGGTGAGGCCCGGCGAGCCGGGCGAGCGCGCGAGCCCGGTGAGCCGGGCTGAGCCGGCGAACGGTGGCGGCGAGCAGCGCAGCCGCGTCAGCGGCGAGCACGCCGCCGCCACAAAGGCGCCTGGTGCAGCAGGCCCTAGCTGCCCGCGGCAGCAGCCCGTCGCGCCGTACCCGCACGCCGCGCGCGCTGCCCTACCAGGCTTGCGCTGGGCGAGCGAGCGCAGTGAGCGAGCCGAGCGCACCGCTGGGGTGGTGGGTGGGGGGATGCGCGGCCCGGGCGCGCCGTTCGCTACCAGCGAAGCCGTGTCTGAGCGTGCGCTCCCCTAGCAGTGACGCGGCGCGCCCGGGCGGCGCAGTGGGTGGGGAGTGGGGTGGTGTGCGGAGCGTCGCGGAGCACCAGCGCGCGCGGCGGCGGGGGGCCTCTCGAGCGCGCGTGGGGTGGCCGGGCGCGAGCGCGCGGCTGCGACGGTGGGCAGCGCGCCTCGAAGGGAGTGCGGAGCCCTGCCGGGCGCGAGCGCAGCCGCGGCGCGAGCGGAGCGAGCACAGCGGCGAGCACGCTGCCCGGCAGCGGCGGAGCATCGGAAGCGCGCCGCGCGCACGGGTGGGGGCGGGCCCGCGAACAGCAGCGAAGCGAGCGCTGGTGAGGCGCGTAGCGAGCAGCGCGAGCGAGCGCCCACCAGCGCGGTGTGAGCGGGCCCGCGGGGCAAGCGGCGCACGAAAGCGGGGGTGGGGGGAGCCCGCGGCGGCACCAGATGTTGTGGTGCGGAGCCTGGCTGCCTACTAGTGTTGGTGGTGGGAACACTGGTATGCCCGCGGGCGTGGGGGGCGGGGGCGAGCGGAGCGCTTGCGCGAGCGTGGCCCCCGCCCCCCATTGTTCAGGCGCTGGCCTCGTCGGCCGCGCGCGAGCTGCTGTAGGGTTGGCCGGACTTGAGGACGCCGTAGACGATTCTGATCAGGTGGCGTTTGACGGCGTGCAGTGCGCGCCGGGCGCCGGCTCGGTTGCGGATCCGCACGTAGGTCTGCCCGATCGCGTCGAACTGGTCTGGCTCCCTGGCGACGTGGAGGGCGTACATGTGCAGGTGGGTAATCAGGAGCTTGGCATGGCGGTAGCGGCGCGGGCGTTGCCTCGTGTTGCCGGAGAGTGGCGTGTGGCGTGGGGCGACGCCGGCGTAGGAGACGGCTGCATCTCGGTTGCGGAAGCGGTGGATGTCGCCGAGTTGTACGTAGAGCAGTGCAGCAAGCGTGGGGCTGACGCCGGGAATGCTGGTGAGCAGCTGGAGTGTGGTGGGCGGGACGGTTTCGATCGTGCGTCGCTTGTAGTGCTCGATGAGTTCGGTCAGCGGTTTCTCGAGTGGGATAGGCTCGGTGAGGGGGTTCTTGTTGCGGGTACGGATGGCGGTGCGGAGTTGTACCAGGTAGCGCCACTGGTGGGCGAGTGCGCGCGCCTCGAGGAGTGGGCGGATGTGCTCGTACGGGGTGAGGTGAGGGTTGGGGCCGGGTAGCTCGAGCTGGGCGAGCTGGGCGAGGAGTCGCGCATCGAGCTTGTCGGTCTTGCGGCGGTTGCGGAGGAGTGTGCGGAGTGCGGCCGAGTCTGTATCGTGGGCGATGAGGACGGTGTGCCCTGCCTGGTAGGCGATCTCGGCGATGCGGCGGCCATAGGGGCCGGTCAGTTCGAGGACGATGGTAGTCGGCGCGAGCATGGTGAGTTTCGCGATCGTCTCTTCGGTCGTGAGCGCCTCGGTGGTCTCCGTTGTGGTGTCGTGCCAGTGGCACCGTCGTGCACCGACATCGATGCCGATCATGGTTCCTCCCACTCTCCCACTATGTCGTTGGCCTGCTCTCCGAGTGCGGTACGTACGCGTGGGTAGAGGCCGCTGGCGCGGAGTACGGCACGGCGCTCGGCCAGGCGGGCCAGCCGGCGGATGTTCTGGGCCAGGAGGCGATCGCCGCGGACGTACCGGACTGCGCGGGCGAGTAGTCGGAGCTTGTCGAACTGCTCGGTGGTGAGCAGCTCGTGCACGGTCTGCTCGAGCTCCTCGTTGGTGAGCGGCCGGGTTTTCGACCACCACCCGTGTTTGCGGGCGTTCTGGTTGCCGATGCGGGGTGGCGGTGGCGTCCAAGTTCGAGCGAGCTCCTCGAGCAGCACGATCAGATAGGGTGCCTTGCGCTTGACGTTGTGGCGTTGCCGTAGGCGCTCCCGGGCCTGGTAGATGAGGTGTGGCGCGTGCCGCGCTGGTATGCCGTTTTGCTCGAGGATGTTGACAACGCGGGTGATGGTGCTGGTAGGGGCGTCGTCGTTCAGTTCGCGGGCGAGCGACTGGATCAGGGGGCCAACGGCTTCGATCAGTTCGGCTCGTGTGGTTTCGCGGGGTTTCGCCATTCTCCATTCTCCTCTCGTGCGTGAGCGCCCATAGGGTATAGCGTAGGGTGCGGTAGACTCGTGCCGAATCGGAGGCGCAGGGGCGATCGAAAGGAGCCAGCGATGGCTGATTTCAAGAACTATATCGGCGGGAAGTGGGTCGATGCCAAGAGCGGAGCGACCTACGAGCGCCGGAATCCGGCGACCGGCGAACTCATCGGTACCTACGCCAAGAGTGGTCCGGAGGACGTGGCCGCAGCTGTGGAGGCGGCGAAGACAGCGTTCGACCGCTGGCGCAAGCTGCCGGCACCCAAGCGGGGAGAGATTCTCTACCGCGTCGGCCAGCTTCTGGTCGAGCGGAAAGAACAGCTCGCCCGCGAGATGACCGAAGAGATGGGAAAGGTTCTGACTGAAGCCCGCGGTGACGTCCAGGAGGCCATCGATATGACCTTCTACATGGCCGGAGAGGGACGTCGCCTGTGGGGACAGACGACTCCTTCTGAACTTCCGCACAAGTGGAACATGACGCAGCGGCGGCCACTCGGTGTGGTCGGGCTGATCACCCCATGGAACTTCCCGCTGGCGATCCCGGCCTGGAAGATCATGCCAGCCTTGATCTGCGGGAACACCGTCGTCTTCAAGCCAGCCAGCTACACTGCCCGCTCGGCCGTGCGTCTCGTGCAGCTCTTCGAGGAAGCGGGCCTCCCGCCGGGAGTGCTCAACCTCGTCCTCGGCACCGGTGACACGGTCGGCACGGCACTCGTCCAGCACCCTGATGTCGCCCTCATCTCCTTCACTGGCTCCAACGAAGTGGGCCAGCAGGTCGCCGTCGAATGCGCCCGGCTGGGGAAGCGTGTCTCGCTGGAGATGGGTGGCAAGAACGCGATCATCGTCATGGACGATGCCGACCACAAGCTCGCGCTCGACGGGATCGTCTGGAGCGCCTTCGGCACCTCCGGCCAGCGCTGCACGGCGGCCAGCCGGGTCATCGTCCACGAGGCGGTCTTCCGCGAGCTAGCCGACCAGCTGGACGCACGTGTCAGTCGCCTGAAGCTCGGCAACGGCCTCGACCCCTCGACCGACGTCGGACCGCTAGTCAGCGAAAGCCAGCTCGAGCGAGTCCACCGCTACGTCGAAATCGGCGTACAGGAGGGCGCTCAGATCCTCACCGGTGGGCAAATCGCGCGCGAAGGGGAGCTGGCCCGCGGCCACTTCCATCAGCCGACCGTCTTCATCGACGTGCGACCGGACATGCGCATCGCCCAGGAGGAGATCTTCGGGCCGGTCACTGCGCTCATCCGCGTCCGGAGCCTCGAGGAGGCGATCGAGGTGTGCAACGGCGTCCGGTACGGCCTGTCGGCCTCGATCTTCACGCGCGACATCAACAAGGCGTTCCGGGCGATCGAGGACGTCCACACCGGCATCTTCTACGTCAATGCCGGAACGATCGGCGCCGAGATCCACCTCCCCTTCGGTGGTACCAAGGCAACCGGTAACGGTCACCGCGAGGCCGGTCAGGCGGCGCTCGACGTCTTCACCGAGTGGCAGTCGATCTTCATCGACTACAGCGGCCGCCTGCAGCGTGCCCAGATCGACGTCGAGCAGATCACGGCCGACGACTGACGCGCTCGACCAAAAGCGAGGAAGCGCCGCGAGGAGAACGCCGCGGCGCTTCCTCGTTGCCAGTGACGGTCGATCACGCCGTGCCGGTATCGGCCGCGAAGCGGCCTGGCGAGAAGGCTGGGGGGAAGACCTCCGCGTCTTCCTGCTCGATCGCTGCCGCGACGAGATCGGCCGTCACCGGTGCCAGCATGATGCCGAGCCGGAGATGACCGGTCGCAACCCAGAGATTGCGCCAGCCTGGCACGCGACCCAGGGCGGGCAGGTCGTCGGCTGTCCCTGGTCGCAGTCCGG
>BEID01000035.1 GCA_002898975.1 bacterium HR27
CGCGCTCCGGATGACGACCGAGTGCACGGTGTCCAGTGGGACGGGCACTTCGTGGAGGTACAGCCAGCGGAGAACCAGCGTATGGTTGGCGATCTCGTGCGGATGAACGCGGAGGCTCGCCCAGAGTGCGAGCAGCCAAAGGAGGGCATAGAGCGATATGGCTGCCAGGAGCCAGCGTGCCCAGGTCCAGGGAAGCAGGACGTGGAAGAGCAGGAGTTCCCCCGGCGTCGTTAGGAGAACGACGAGCAGGAGAAGACCGAGCATCGAACGCTTGCGGTAGGTGAATGACCGGGCTGGAGCCGGAAAGCGGTGCAGCGACCATCGTGCCAGAGTGCCGACGGTACGCAGCTCCAGCACGATGAACCGGGCCAGCTGATCGGGCAGCAGTGCGGACAATACGGCGAGAATCGCTGCACTCCATGACTGGTCGCTGCGGCGGGTCTCACGCAGCGCACGGGTGAGGAGTACGAGGCCGAGTAGCAGAGCAGCAGCTTCGAGCAGTCCAACGAGGACGAGAGCGGCACCGGCCTCCAGGACACCGGTGACGGCGAGGAGGCCGCTCGCGACGACGAGGACCCAGAGGGCTCGCTTGAACCAGTGCACGGGGATACAACGCGGTGCAGGTGTTGCACGCGGTCGAGCCGTTCTGGAGCAGTTGTTTTTGTTTGGGTGGTCGTGCACGACGCGAACCTCCCGTCACCAGTGTCTGTCCAGCTCTGGCTGGAGCGTGCTGGCGCAGGTCCACTTGCGCTGCATTGGAACAAAGCCTCCTAGGCGTGAAACTGCGCCGGTTTGACGGTGCTTCGTTCTCTCGACTATACTCCGCCGGAGCCGAGTGGAATGAGGATCGACACGCCGTTTCGCAACCAGGTTCTACACGGTGAATGGACGAGAGGGAATCCGTGAGTACACTGGCAGAGCGATTACTCGCTGATCTTCAAGAAGCTGTTCGCACCGGCGATGTCACCAGGCGCGAGGTGATCCGGTTCCTGCGCGCCGAGATCAAGAATCGGGAGATCGACAAGGGGCGGCCATTGACGGACGATGAAATCGTCGAGGTGATTCGCCGCCAGATCAAGATGCGGCGCGAGGCGATCGAGCAGTTCAGGCAAGGCGGGCGGCAGGACCTGGTCGAGCGCGAGGAAGCGCAGATCAGGGTCCTCGAATCCTACCTGCCGCAGCAGCTCTCGCCCGAAGAATTGCTCGATCTGGCCCGAGCTGTGGTTCGGGAAGTCGGTGCGACTGGTCCGCGCGACATGGGGCGGGTGATGCCGGTCCTGCGCGAGCGGGTCGGCCCGCGCGCCGAAGGGCGAGCCATCGCCGAAGCGGCGCAGCGGGCTCTGGCCGAGGTGGCTGACGCAGCGCGGTGACATCGTGATCGACCGGGGGTGGCGAGCGGCAGTGCTTTCGCTTCTACGTAGACGGCGTGACTCCTTCACCGCAATCTCGCTCCCGCCCGATCAGCGTGCTCGCGCGTGGCTCCTCTGGCTCGGCGTTATCGTGCTGTTGTGGCTCCCGATCGCCGTGCTGGTCTACGGGGTCTGGGAGGCGAGCGGGGTCACGCTGCGTCCCGGGCAGATCGCTGATCGGACGATCAAGGCTCCCTATACGGCGACGTTCGAATCGCAGCTGCTGACCCAGCAAGCCCGGCAGGAGGCGTACGACGATGCCCGCAACATCGTGTTCGTCCGCGATCCGTCGGTCGAGGCCGCGCAGCTCGATGCATTGAATCGACTGCTCTCGCAGATCGAGGCGATCCGCTCGCAGCGCGGCACTGATCTCCAAGCTGCGACGCAACAAGCACAGGCTGCTCTGGAAGGGCTGAGCGCGGAGGACGCGCAGCTGCTCGTTAGCCTCTCCGATGCGAGCTGGGGACGGATCGAGGGGGAAGCTCGTCGCCTGCTGTCGGCTGTTCTGGCGGAAGATGTCCGCTCCGACAACGTGGCGCAGATCAAGGAGCAACTGCCCGATCGCGTGTCCTTAGAGCTGACCGCGGTCGAGCGGCGGCTCGTCGTCGCGCTGGTGCGGCCATTCATCCGGCCGAACGTGCGCATCGACGAGGAGGCGACGCGGGCAGCACGCGAGGCGGCAGCACAAGCGGTGCCGCCGGTCATGGTTACCGTGCAGGAGGGTCAGGCGATCGTCCGTGACGGGGATCCGGTGACGCCGGAGGCACTGGAGAAGCTCGAGTACTTCGGGCTCCTCTCGCCGCGTGAGTCCTGGCCGGAGTTCCTCGGCCTGCTCGCTCTCCTGGCACTGTGGTCGGCTGCCTTCGTGGTGGCGCTGTACCGCTCGATGCAGCACACGCGCCAGAGTCGCCAGCTCTTGCTGATCGTCAGTTTGGTGGTGCTGACGGTCCTCGCTGGTCGGTTAGTCATCGTCATACCGGAACTCCGCTACGCATTCCCGGTTGCGGGCACCGTGATGCTGCTGGCGGTGCTGCTCGATTTCCGGACGGCGACGCTAGCCAGCTGGTTCCTGGCACTGGCGTTGGGCATCCTCGACGACTTTTCGCTCTTGACCGCGCTGGTCGCCGGTTTCGCCGGACTGGCCGGCGCGGCGGTCGTCTGGCGTGCCGAGCGGACGATGACGTTTTTGTGGGGTGGCGCTGCCGTCGCCGTGACGACCGCAGCGACCTCGCTGGCTGGTTTGTTCGCACTCGGCGAAACGGTGGTGGATCTCCCGCTCGCCGGGATGGTGCTGGTGCAAAGCGGGATCAACGGAGTCCTCTCGTCGAGTCTCTGTTTCCTCTCGTTCAGTTTGCTGGGACGGCTCCTGGGCATCACGACGCATCTCCAGCTGCTCGAGCTGGCTCATCCGACCCAGCCGCTCCTGGCACGGCTGGCGCGCGAGGCACCGGGCACCTACCACCACAGCCTGGTGGTCGGCAACCTGGCCGAAGCAGCAGCCGAAGCGGTCGGCGCTGACCCGCTCCTGACGAGGGTAGCGGTGCTGTACCACGATATCGGCAAAGTGCTGCACCCGGAACTCTATGTGGAAAACCAGGCGAACCGCGTGAACGTGCACGATGTACTCGACCCGGTCACGAGCGCTCGCCTCATCAAGGAGCACGTCACCGAGGGCGTGAAGCTCGCCAAGCGCGCGCGCCTGCCCAAGCCGATCGTCGACATCATCCAGCAGCACCACGGTACGACCCTGATCAAGTACTTTTACGCACAGGCGAAAGAAATGGGACTGCCGGTCGAAGAGGCGGAGTTCCGGTATCCGGGACCGCGACCGCAATCCAAGGAGGCAGCGATCGTGATGCTGGCCGATAGCGTCGAGGCTGCCGTCCGGGCAGCAGCACAAGCGGGGAAACTGTACGATCCGAACGACCCGCACGCGACCTCGCGGCGCTTGGCCGAAATCGTCGATCGGGTGATTCGTGAGCGCCTCGAGGATGGTCAGCTGGACGAGTCCGACTTGACGCTGCGACAGATCAGTGAAATCCGCCAGGTCTTCCTCTCGTTGCTCGAGGGCGTCTACCATCCGCGTGTCGAGTATCCGGAAGTCGCCCGCGAGCCCGTTGTGACACCGATCGACGAGCGAGCGGCGGCAGAAGCATGAGTCGCTCGCGCCTCCGGGTGAGCGTCCGGATCAGCGAGGGGCTCGGGCGGCCGGTCGCTGTGCGGCGCTTGGCCGATCTCTTGCGCTACGCTGCCGAGCGTGAAGGAGCGAGCGGTGCGGTGAGCGTCTGGGTCTGCCGGGACGAGGAAATCGCCGAGTTGCACGAGCGTTTTCAGGGTATCCCGGGGCCGACCGACGTGATGAGCTTCCCGGGTGATCCGCCGTACCTCGGTGACATCGCCGTCTCGGCCGAGACAGCGGCCGAGCAGGCGCGCGAAGCTGGACACTCGATCGGGAGGGAGATCGCCTTCCTGGCGCTGCACGGGTTCTTGCATCTCGTCGGCTACGACGATCTCAGCGAGCCCGAACGGGCGCGTATGCTCGCGCGACAGGAGGAGTTGCTCCGTGCCTTCGAAGCGGAACGACCAGGCGCCTGGGAGCCGAAAGCGCGTCAGTCTCGTTCTCACCGTGAAGAATGAAGCCCCCTCGTTGCCGGATCTGCTCGCCTCGCTCGCACGGCAGACGCGGCAGCCGGACGAGATCGTGGTCGTCGACGGGGGTTCGCAGGACGACACGGTGGCGCTGCTCGAATGCTGGCGGGATCGTCTCCCGCTCCGGATCATCGTCATGCCGGGAGCGACGATCGCCGAGGGACGCAACCGCGCGCTCTCCGAAGCGAGGGGTGAGATCGTCGCGGTCACCGATGGCGGTGTCGTCCTGGAGCCGGATTGGCTCGAACGGCTGGTCGCACCGTTCGAGGGAGACGAGCCGCCCGATGTCGTGAGCGGCTTCTTCGAGGCCGATCCGCGCTCACCGGTCGAGCTGGCACTGGCGGTCACGACGCTGCCAGACGCGGGCGAGATCGATCCTGCACGCTTCCTTCCCTCGAGCCGATCGGTCGCCTTTCGGCGCAGTCTCTTTCTGGCGGGCCTCCGCTATCCGGAGTGGCTCGACTACTGCGAGGACGTGGTGTTCGACCTGCGCCTCCAGCGTGCCGGTGCGCGCTTCCGCTTCGAGCCGCGGGCCATCGTCCACTACCGCCCGCGACCGACGCTCACGGCCTTCGCGCTGCAGTACTTCCGGTACGCGCGGGGAGACGGGAAAGCAGGGCTCTTCGCGGCCCGGCATGCCGTTCGCTTTGCGACCTACTGCGTCTTTCTTCCCCTGGTCGTCTGGCTCCGCCGCTGGTGGCTCTTCCTGCTGGCTGGGCTCGGTGCCGCCACTTACCTGCGACGGCCCTACCGGCGACTCTGGAGACGGCGAGCCGACTTCCCGCTCGGCTGGACGGCACGTGCGGCAGTGCTGATCCCGCTGGTTCGGCTGATCGGTGACGGCGCGAAACTCGCGGGCTATCCGGTCGGACTGCTCTGGCGTGCCCGACGGTACGGGCTCAGGCGGACGTGGCGGACGATCCCCGAGCGGGTGCCGCTGCCTCCCGCAGTGCGAACAGGAAGAACTCCGCAGCCCACAGCGTCACGCGACGGCGGAACTCCTGCGGATGCGTGACGAGCGTGTGCTCCCGCTCGCTCGCTCCCTGTGGCGTCAACAGGACGAATACGGCCTCGCCGGGCGTCCGGTCGACCGTCTCGCTCGCTCCGAACCGTACCGCGATGACGCCCGCGCAGTCGGCGCCGGTCGCCGCGCGGGCGGCCTGAGCCGACTGGTGCGCGTGTTCGCGCAGCGATGGGCCGGTCGGGAGCGGTTCGGGTAGCACGAGAGCCTGTCGAAGGCAGTGGGAGGCGGCTGGTTCCTCGGCGAGGAGGGCCGTGAACCGTCCGCCGTTTCCTTGCTCGACGAGCGCCAAACTCCAGCTGGCTGCAGCCAGTGGTTCCAGGATCGCTGCGCCGAGCGTCGTGTCGTCCGTGCCGTAGACGTGCTGACCGAGGCGCTGATGGATTTCCCGTTCCGTCTCGGCCAGGAGCCGGCGCGCTGTCGCCTCGTCGTCGGCCTGCACGCTGATGCGGATGTAAACACCGTCGTCCTTGGCGTAGGTAGCCACGCGCGGCATGTTGCGCGTGATCAGGTCGTGCAGCCGGTCTTCGACCAGCGATTCCCCCAGGCCGATCGTCCTGATCGTGCGGAAGCGGATCACCCCGCCACCGAGTAATGGGAGCAGGCGAGGCACGACCTGCTCACGCCACATCCGCATCATCTCGCGCGGGACGCCGGGCATGCTGACGATCACGTGCTGGTCGCGCCGGACGAACCAGCCGGGCGCGGTACCGATCGGGTTGGGGAGCGGTTCGCAGGAGGGGATGCGGTAGGCCTGCTTGACGTTTCGTTCTGGCATGACCAGCCCGCGGGCTGCGAAGAAGGCTCGGATCCGCTCGGCGAGTTCCGGGTCGACCGTTAGTGGTTCGTCGAGGAGCGTCGCGATCGCTTCGCGGGTGAGGTCGTCCTCGGTGGGCCCGATCCCGCCGGTCGTGACGATCAGGGTCGCATCCTCCCAGGCTCGCCGCAAGACACGAACGATCGTGTCCAGCTCGTCCCCGACCTGCGTGACCCACTGGAGCCGAATGCCGAGCGAGGCCAATTCCTGGGCGAGGAAGGTGGCGTTCGTATCGGTGAGGTGTCCATCGACGAGTTCGGTACCGATCGAGAGGACGACCGCGTCCATGGCACTACCGCTCCTCCAGAAGAAACGAGCGAGCAGGGAAGCATCCCTGCTCGCTCTGCCCGTACCCTCGGAGGGATTCGAACCCCCAACCTCTTGGTTCGAAGCCAAGCGCTCTATCCCTTGAGCTACGAGGGCCCACGCCCAGCGTGATTAGTGTAGCAAAACCGAACCCTTCCATGCTAGCGCTCACTGCAGGTGCTCGGGCAGCGGTCAGGGCATCGCCTGCGCATCGCTCGGGCGCGTGCGGGCGATCAGCCGGATGCGTCCTGAACGACGGGCGAGCGCCGCGAGTGCTGCGACCGGTGTCGCGAGGAGGATCAGCGGCAGATGGAACCGGGCGAGCGAGCGCTCCAGGCGGTGTGCGCCGGCCCGGCTGGCGAGCAGGCGCAGTCCCCATGCCCATTCCAGCCCGTGCCATTCGTGGTGTTCGTCGAGGACGGTGAATCCCGTCTCGGCCAGCAACTGCCGGAGCGTTGCGGGTGTGAAGACGCTGCGATGACGTGGCGGATCGTAGCCCATCCAGGCGTCGCCGAAGACTGTAGCCGCCCAGGAGGCACCGTTGGGAACCCAGATGATGACCGAGCCACCGGGCCGGAGGAGGAGCCGGATCTGCTCGAGTGCCCGGCGTGGTTCAGCCAGGTGCTCGAGCACGTGTTGCAGGAGCACGACGTCGAAGCTCCCCGGTGCGAACTGCACCGTCGCGAGCGTGCCGGTCAGGACAGTGAGACCACGAGCGCGGGCTGTTTCCGCAGCGGTCGGCTCCGGTTCCAGACCGACGACGTCGGGGTTCCCTGCCTCGCGGATGACCTGCAGCAACTCGCCCGTGGCGCAACCGACCTCCAGGATGCGACGCGGTGGTGCGAGCAGTGGCCAGAGCGCGTGCATTTCGCGGCGGAGGAGGATTCGACGGGCACAAGCCGTCAGCGAAGTGCGGCGGTAGGGATCGTATTCGTCCGGGTAGAACGCCTGCTCGCAGCCGGGTCGCGGTTGCGGCGTCAGATAACGAAAGCCGCAGCGGCGGCAAGCGACCAGCTGGAGCGGAAAGGGAAGCGTTCCGAAGCGCAGATCGTCGAGCCACGCCAGCGGCTCCGGATCGTCGGCACCACAGAGCGCACAGGGAACGTGCTCGAAGACCGTCGCGTCAGCGGTCATCGTCATGGCGCAGGTGCTGACGGATGCTGTAGTCCTGGCGCGGCGCGCTGTGCGTGATCAGCTCAGCGAGGAGTCCAGTCAGGAAGAACTGCGCGCCAATCGTCATGAGCAAGACGCCGAGGGTCAAGAGTGGCCGATGCCCGATCGGGTGCCCGAGAAACCACTGGACCGATAGGTACGCGTTGATCGCGGTACCCAAGCCCAGCGCGGTCAGGCCGAACCAACCGAACAGGTGCAGCGGTCGCGGACTGTATTGCGTGAGGAACAGCACGGTCATCAAATCGAAGAGCCCGCGAGCGAAGCGCGCCGGCCCGTACTTCGACCTGCCGTACCGGCGGGGTCGGTGCGCGACCGGGAGTTCGACCACGCGAAAACCACGGGCATGTGCCAGAATCGGGATGAACCGGTGCAACTCGCCGTAGAGCGGAATCTCGCGCACGACCTCTGCCCGGTACGCCTTGAGCCCGCAATTGACGTCATGCAGGCGTACGCCGGTGAGAAGCCGAACCAGCCAGTTGAACACCCAGGAGGGGAGGCGCTTCGTCCAGGGATCCCGGCGCGGGGACTTCCAGCCGCTGACCAGGTCCGCGTGGTCCAGGGCAGTCACGAGGCGCGGGATCTCGTGCGGGTCGTCCTGGAGGTCGGCATCCAGCGTCACGATCACCGAGCCGCGGGCGGCGCGGAATCCGGCGGCGAGCGCCGCTGATTTCCCGAAGTTGCGCCGGAAGGCGATCACCTGGACACGCGGGTCGCTCGCGAAGAGATCCTGCAAGATCGTCGTCGAACCGTCGGTGCTCCCGTCATCGACGAAGATCAATTCGGTGCGCAACGGTAGCGGCGCCAGCGCCTCGCACAGCTCGCGATAGAGTTCCGGGAGGCTCGCGGCCTCGTCGTACACTGGAATGACGATCGAGAGATCGATCGAGCTGACCGACCGGTTGACCGGCTGTGCGATCGGTTCCGTCGACGGGTGCGTCGTGGCCGGGAGCGTCATCTCCCCGTCCCTTCCCGCTTTCTTGATGGTAACTGAGCAGCGTATCCGGCGCCTAGCGCTCAGAATGCTCAGTCGATCTGGGTGTGCCCGGCGGCGTCCTGGCTATCCGCGACTGACCCCCGTTCGCTCGGTCTCGCGGTGCTTGTCGGCACTGCTGGACAGGCACCGCACAGCAGTGCGCGACCGGGCGGCGGCATACTCGTCACTGGCGGTGAAGGGAGGAGTCTGATGCGCGCCCTCGATTTCGCTGCCTGGTTCCTCGACCTGGATGGGGTCGTCTACGTGGGCGACCAGGTGTTGCCGGGAGTGCACCAGGCG
>BEID01000036.1 GCA_002898975.1 bacterium HR27
CGGTACGCGATCCCCAGCGTGATCGGGGCCTTCACGCCGACGGAGATCCTCACTGCCTGGGAGTGGGGTGCCGACTATATCAAGGTCAATCCGGCGAGTCTGGCCGGGCCCAGCTACTTCAAGGATGTGCTCGCGCCCCTCCCGCAGGTCAAGCTCATCCCGTCCGGTGGCGTCACTCTGGAGACTGCCCCGGCCTTCCTCGCGGCTGGTGCCGTCGCCGTCGTGGTCGGGAGCCATCTCGTCGACCGCCAGCTCGTCGCCCAGCACGATTGGGCAGCCTTACGCGAGCGTGCCCGGCAGTGGGCGGAGCTGGTTGCCAGTCCGGAGCGTGGAGTCTCGGTACCGTGAGCGAAGCCGGTTCGTCCCGCGAGAGCCAACGGATACGGCTCGTCCGGGCTGAAGCGCTGGTGTTGCGCCGGCGCGACCTGGGTGAGGCTGATCGTATCCTGACGCTCTTCACCCGCGAGGCAGGCAAACTACGGGCAGTGGCGAAAGGAGTCCGACGACCGCAGAGTCGACTCGCTGGACATCTCGATCTTTTCATGCGGACGAACGTGCTGCTGGCGCGGGGGCGCGAACTCGATATTGTCACTCAGGCCCAGCTCGTCGAGTCGTTTTCCGGACTTCGTCAGGATCCCTGGCGAGTCGGCTGGGCTGGCTATCTGGCCGATCTCGCCGACCGTGCGACGGCCGAGGAGGATCCGCAACCGGCGTTGTACGAACTGTTGGTAGATAGTTTTCGTCTGCTGGCGACGCGCGACGATCCCTTCCCGATCGTGCGGCGCTTCGAGATGCGGCTCCTGGTGCTCCTCGGTTACCAGCCGGAACTTTTCGTCTGCCCACGTTGCGGCAAGCGGCTGATGCCGGGAAAGCTCGCCTACGTGCCGGATCTGGGCGGCGTCGTCTGTGCAGGCTGCCTGACCGAGGGGCCGTCGGAAATCCTGCTCAGCGTCGGCGCCGTCAAGGCCTTGCGTCTGCTCCTGGCTGACCGATGGCAGGAATTGGAGAATCGACCGTTGAGCCCTCAGCTCCGCGGGCAGATTGAGACGACGCTGCAGGCTGCTCTCCGGGCGCATCTCTCCGGGCCATTGTCCTCAGCTGACGTGGCAGCTGTGTTGGATCGGCGCCAAGGGAACGGAAACGATGGCGATTGCACTTCACCCCTGGCAGGAGCAAGCGGCTGAGCGGGCAGTGGCACTCGCCGCCCGCACTGGCCTCGTGCCCAGCGTCTTCATCGTTCTCGGATCCGGTCTCGGAGCGCTCCCGCCCGAGATAGCGGTGGCGGCGCGGGTTCCCCTCGACGAGGTGACCGGTCTCACGGCACCGGCTGTCGCCGGTCATGCTCGCGAGCTGGTTCTCGCACGCTGGGATGGTCAGCCTGTCTGGCTCTGCCTCGGGCGCTATCACCTCTACCAGGGGCTGACCGCCGCGCAAGTTGCCGCACCGATCGCCATGCTCGCTCGACTGCCCGTACGCTGCGTCGTGCTCACCAACGCTGCCGGCGGGCTCGACCCCTCGCTGGAACCGGGAGACCTTGTCGTCATCCGCGATCACCTCGCCGTTCCCGGCTTGGCGGGTCAGCATCCACTGGTACCGCCAGCTGGGCCGGTTCGCTTTTTCAGCCTGCGTGACACCTACGATGCCGAACTGCGGGACCGGCTGCGCGCAGCTGCCGAATCGTGCGGAATCGAGGTGCGCGAGGGCACCTATGCGTGGGTCGCTGGGCCGACGTTCGAGACGCCCGCGGAACTGCGGTGGCTCCGCCTCGCCGGGGCAGACCTGGTCGGGATGTCGACAGTACCGGAAGCGATCATGGCACGCGCGCTGGGTTTGCGGGTCGCGGCGCTCTCGGTCGTGACCAACCGCGCCGTACCCGACGAGCCGCTGGTACCCACGCACGAGGAGGTCACCGCCGTCGGAGAACGGGTTCGCCCCCGTCTCTTCGCGCTGCTCCGGGCCGCGCTGCCCTCCCTCGCAGCTGTCGAACGAGCCGGTGGCTGACTCCCGGCTCACCAGCGTGGGCTGAGGGCACGTTCGATCTCGCGGCGTGCCTCCCGCTCGGCGATCGCTTCGCGCTTGTCGTACTGCTTCTTGCCGCGTGCGAGTCCGAGGTCGACTTTGGCGAGTCCGCGCCGGATCACCAGGCGCAGCGGGACGAGCGTGTACCCCCGCTTCTCCAGTTTGCCGCGCAGGTAGTCCAGCTCATGCTTGTGCACAAGGAGCTTGCGCGGACGTGTCGGATCGTGCTGGTGCTTCCCGCTCGCGCCGGGCCACGGGCTCACGTGCATCCCGATGAGCCAAAGCTCGCCGTCTTCAATCCGCGCGTAGGCGTCCCGGAGGTTGACGCGACCAGCCCGGATCGACTTGATCTCCGATCCGGTCAGCTGGATGCCTGCCTCCAGCTCCTCTTCGATGAAGTAGTCGTGGTATGCCTTGCGGTTGACCGCGACGACCTTCTCGTCGGCGCGACCTTTGGCCGTTCCCTTGCTCATGGCATCAATCCTACTCGCGCGTCGCCCGGGACTCCAGTATCGATCCTCCGAGCTCCCCGGGCAACCGTCTCGGCTGTCCGGGTACACTCAAGCGAGGGTGGGGTTATGGCGGTGGATGCCTACGACGTCATCGCAGCCTTCTACGATCTCGAGTTCGCGGACTTCCGGGCGGACGTCGACCTGTATCTCGCGTTCGCCCAGCGGAGCGGTGAACCCATCCTCGAGGTCGGGTGCGGGACCGGGCGACTGCTCGTCCCGTTGGCGCGTGCCGGGTACACGGTAGACGGAGTCGATCGGTCTCCAGCGATGCTGGAGCATGCTCGCCGCCGGCTAGAGCAGGAAGGGCTCACGCAGGTCCGCCTCTACCAGGCCGATATGGTCGACCTCAGTGACCTGGCGGACGGTACCTACCGGCTCGCGATCGTCGCAGTGAACGGTTTCCTCCACCTGCCGGATCGCTGTGCTCAGCAGCGTGCCCTCGCCGAATTGCACCGGGTACTCCAGGCTGGTGGGCTGCTCCTGCTCGATGTGCTGCACCCGACGCCGGAGCAGTTGCGTGCGCTCGAACAGCCGCTGGCATGGGATGGGAGCTGGCAGTTGCCCGATGGGAGCCGGCTCGACCGGTTCGCGAGCCGTTCGGTGCAGGCGACCGACCAGAGGATCACGACCACACTGTTCTACGATCGCATCGACCCGTCGACCGGAACGGTGGAGCGCCGGGTGGCGACATACACGCTGCGCTATGTCCATCGGTTCGAACTCGAGTTATTGTTGGAGCGTGCTGGCTTCGCCGTAGAGGCGATCTACGGATCGTACGAACTCGATCCGTTGACGGACGACAGTCCATCCATGCTCGTCGTCGCCGAGCGTCGAGCGGACGTGACGCGCTACGCTCGCCGTTGACGATCGTGAAGCGACGGAGGCAGCTACCGTGATCCACGGGGTGGAGATCAAACGGCTGGTGACGCACGTCGACGAACGTGGTTCCCTGACCGAATTGATCCGCTGCGACGATCCCTTCTTCGAGAAGTTCGGCCAGTGTTACGTCTCCGTTTCCTGGCCTGGTGTCATCCGAGCCTGGCACTGGCACAAGAAACAGACCGACTATTTCGTGTGCATTCGCGGGATGATCAAGGTGCCGCTCTTCGACCTGCGCCCGGACTCGCCGACGTACCGGGAACTCAACGAGTTTTTCCTCGGGGACGACAACCGGATCGTGCTCAAGATTCCACCGGGCGTGGCACACGGCTTCAAGAACATCGGCACCGAGCCGTGCTATCTCCTCAACTTTCCGACCGAGCCGTACAATCCGGACGATCCCGACGAATATCGCCTGCCGTACGACACACCGGAAATTCCGTATTCCTGGGACATCAAGTACCGCTGACGAAGGAGTTGACGTGCTGCTGGAGCGAACCTACCCCGACCAGCTAGCGATCGAACCGGCCGATCGGCCGGTCGATGCTGATGTCCGTTTGCCGGGTTCCAAGAGCCTGACCAACCGGGCGCTCGTCCTCGCTGCGCTCGCGCAAGGGACGAGTACCCTCGAGGGGGCCCTCTGGAGCGAGGACAGCCTGGTCATGGTCGATTCGCTGCGCCGACTCGGCATAGAGGTCGAGGTCGACGAGTCGGCCGAGCGCATGGTCGTCCACGGCCGTGGTGGAACGATCCCGGCCGAACGAGCCGAGCTCTTCGTGGGTAACTCCGGGACGACGGCACGTTTTCTGACGGCGCTGGTGGCGCTGGGGCGCGGCGAGTACGTGATCGACGGCGTGCCCCGCATGCGCGAGCGGCCGATCCAACCGTTGCTGGAAGCGCTCCAGCAGCTCGGCGTCGACGCAGTGTCGCTCACCGGAACCGGCTGCCCACCGGTTCGCGTCCGGGGCGGCGGCCTGCGCGGTGGGACGATCCGCATGCGCGGCGATATCTCGAGCCAGTATCTGAGCGCCCTGCTCATGATCAGCCCGTGCGTGCCGCAAGGGCTGCGGGTCGAGCTGGAAGGCGATTTGGTGTCGGTCCCCTACGTGGAGATGACGCTGGCGGTGATGGCCGACTTCGGTGTCGAGGCCCGGCACCATGAGTTCCGCGTCTTCGAAGTGCCAGCTGGGCAGCGCTATCGTGCGCGGATCTATCCGATCGAGCCGGATGCCTCGGCTGCGTCCTACTTTTTCGCCCTCGCGGCTGCGACGGGAGGACGGGTACGGGTTCTGCACCTCGGTGAGGGCTCCAGGCAGGGTGACGTGCACTTCGTCGACCTTTTGGAACAAATGGGCTGCACGGTCATCCGTGAACCGGACGCTATCACGGTGATCGGTCGGCGCCCGCTGCGTGGCATCGAAGCGGACATGAACGCGATCTCCGACACGGTCCCGACGCTGGCAGCGCTCGCCCCGCTTGCCGAGGGGCCGGTGGTGATCCGCAACGTCCAGCACATCCGCTACAAGGAGACGGATCGCATCGCAGCTGTCGCGACGGAGCTGCGACGCTTGGGGGTGCGGGTCGAAGAGTTTCCGGACGGTCTGGCGATCTACCCAGGGCCGATCCAGCCCGCGGTGATCCGCACCTACCGCGATCACCGGATGGCGATGAGCTTCGCGGTGCTCGGTTGTGCTGTGCCCGGGATCATTATCGACGACCCCGGGTGCGTGGCCAAGACGTTTCCCGACTTTTTCGAGCGACTGGCCGCGGCCCTCGGGCGCTAGAGTCGCGCTGCACGGTTCATGAGATAGCAGTCGGCGAGGACGAGCAAGAGCATCGCCTCGGCGACCGGAACGACGCGTGGACAGATCGAGGGGTCGTGTCGTCCCTCGACGACGATCGTCCGCTCGTTTCCGTGAATGTCGACCGTCTGCTGAGGCCGGGCGATCGAGGATGTCGGTTTCACAGCGAGACGGACGATGATCTCCTCGCCGGTGGAGATCCCTCCCAGCATGCCACCGGCGTGGTTCGTGAGGGTCCGCACGCGTCCGTTCTCCAGAACGAAGGGGTCGTTGTGCTCGTGCCCGCGGAGCCGGGCGGCGGCGAAACCGTCACCGATCTCGACCCCTTTGACAGCCGGGATGCTCAGCATCGCGTATCCGATCAGGGCGTCCAGCTTGTCCATCGTCGGCTCGCCGAGGCCGGGTGGCACGTTCACGGCCCGCACCTCGACGATCCCGCCGACGCTCGTCTTCTGCTCCTTGGCTTCGAGGATCGCTGCGACCATCTTCTGTGCGGCGACCGGATCGGGGCAGCGTACCGGGTTGCGGTCGATCTCGTCGCGATCGAAGGTCTCGATCGTGATACCGGCCAGCTCGCGCACGAAGCCGTAGACCTCGACGCCAGCGACCGTGCGCAAGAGCTGCCGGGCGATCGCACCAGCCGCGACACGTCCCCAAGTTTCGCGGGCGCTCGACCGCCCGCCCCCGCGATGGTCACGGTGCCCGTACTTCACCCAGTACGTGTAATCAGCGTGACCAGGGCGGAAAACATCCCGCAGTGGCTCGTACTTGCTCGAGTCGGCGTCCGCATTGTAGGTGATGAGCGAAATCGGGGCACCCGTGGTCTTCCCCTCGAAGACGCCGGAGAGAATGGTGACGCGGTCGCGTTCTTGGCGTGGTGAAGTCACCTCGCTCTGACCGACGCGGCGCCGGTCGAGGTCTCGCTGGATGATCTCCTCGTTCAGTTCGAGCCCGGCAGGGCATCCGTCCACTACGACACCCAAGGCCGGCCCGTGTGACTCTCCCCAGGTCGTGACGCGGAACAGTTTGCCGAACGTGCTGCCCATCGACTCCGTCGCTCCCTTATCGCGATTTACACACGGTTCGAACGATCGTCGAGCGGTTCAGTGAGCCAGCGTCCCCAGATCTGATAGTCGAGATCCGGTACCCGGTGAAAACCGAACCGCTCGTAGAGCTGCCGGCTCCGGTAGTTGCTCGCTTGCGTGCTCAGTCCGATCCGGTGCGCGCCGCGAGCTGCCAGAACCCGCGCTGCCCACACCAGCGATTCATAACCATACCCTTTCCCCTGGAACGCGGGGGCGACTGCCAGGCGATCGAGATGACCCCAACCGCGTAGACGGGTCACTCCGACGTAACTCACCGGAGTCCCGTCCTGCTCGCGACCCAGATACACATCGACGCGCGGATCGCTCATGTACTCGTCGAACTCCTCCAAACTGTTCCACCACAGCCAGTCGAACGCCTCGTGGTCGAGGTCGAGGAGTTCACCGACCGTGAACGGGTCGTCCAGCGTGATGCGCTCGAAGCGCAGCCGACTCGGTGCCGGTGGGACGGTGTAGAGCACCATCTCGTAGACGAGAATCTCCTCGAGCAGCTCGAAACGGCTGCGCTCGTAGAACACCGGCGGTCGGCGCTCGTACTGCTGCGTCATCACGAGGAGTTCCTTGCCGCGGGCGCGGGCGATCTCCGCCAGCGCGTCCAGGAGGTGGTAGGTGAGCGATCCCGCGGCAAGCTCGTGGACGGCGACGATTTCCTCACGGTGGCGCCATGGGCCAGCGAGCACGTACTCGCCGGTCGCCGGTGCCCATAAGGAGAGCCCAGGGGCTTGCCGGACGAGCTGAGCGACTTCCTGGACGCTGTAACGGCTGCCCCACTTGAGCCGAAGACGCGGCAGGTCGTCGAGTTCGAGCGGTACGATCAGCGTCGATTCGACCATTCGAACAGCACCAGTTCGCTGGTTTGGCGATGCGCCGTCGCTGCGTGGTCGATCCACACACGCTCCAGTCCGAGGATACCCAACGGTGTCACCGGCAGGTCTCGGACGTGCGGTGCGACGAGCAAGTATTCCACGTCGAACACGAGCGGCAGTACCACGGCATCGTCGAGGATGCCTTGCTGCGCACGCTGCAGCAAGTTGGCCCTTGTCGCCGAGTCCTGCTCCTGACGTGCTCGCTCGAGCCAGCGCTGCACATCGGGATTCTCGTATGCGATCGGCCGGTGCGGACTGTCAGCTGCGAAGAGCGCATCCAGAACGGCTTCCGGATCCGGATAGTCGGCGATCCAGGAGAAGACGAAGACCGGGAGCCGCCGGGCGTCGAGGTCACCGAGATAGTCCGGCCAGTCGAGTTGGAGCACGTCGGTGGTGACACCGAGTTCCTGCTCCCATACCCGCGCGAGCGTTACCGCAAGGTCGCTTCCGGAACTCACGATCTCCAGGTGCAGCGTGCGCCCAGCAAGCGCCCGCCGGGCTGCCTCCGGATCGTAGGGGAGCACGCCAGCGTTCCAGTCGCGTGCGAGCATGCCGGGAGGAACGATGCCCTGGGCGAGCGTTACCTTCCCCTGGAGGGTGACGCTGGCGATCTTCTCTCGCGGGAACGCCTGGATGAGCGCCCGCCGGACGGCGGGATCGTCGAGCGGTGGCACTGCCGGATTGAAGAAGACGTAGGTGCCAGCGAAGAGCGGCTGCACCACGAGCTGATCGCGGTATGGCGATTCCGGTGCTGCCACGCGATCGATAGCCCAGAACGGAACCGGGGCGACGTCCAGTTCCCCGCGCTCGTATTGATTGTGCGGGGCGAGTGCAGCGGCTCCCGTGCGGATGCGCACCTCGCGGAGATACGGGGGTGCTGGCCGGTAACCGGGATGTGGGCCGAGGACGATCGCATCAGGTTCCCAGCGGAGCAGGCGGAACGGGCCGCTCCCGATGGGATGGCGCCACCAGTCCTGTCCCTGTTCGACGTTGGCGCGCTGCACGACACTGGCGACGGGCAGTGCCAGGCGTTGGAGAAACGTCGTGCGCGGTGCGACGAGATGGAGGCGGAGCGTGAACCGGTCGACGAGCTCGATGCCAGGAATGTCGCTTCGTCGGCCGAGCAGGCGCTCTTCCGCACCGACCAGGTCACGCAGGGCACCCCAGGCTGGAAGTCCACGCCC
Organism: bacterium HR27; assembly: GCA_002898975.1. Classification (GTDB taxonomy): domain Bacteria; phylum Chloroflexota; class Chloroflexia; order Thermomicrobiales; family Thermomicrobiaceae; genus Thermomicrobium. Next base: position 8,366 of record BEID01000036.1, read on the forward strand.
GTCACCGCCATTGAGTGCCGGATCGCAGGCGCGTTCGAGCGAAAACTTGACATCGGCTGCCGTGATCGGTGTGCCGTCGTGGAATGTGGCGTCGGGTCGCAGTCGCACAGTGAGCGTCAGGCCGTCACCGGCGACCTCGATCCGCTCAGCCAGGTCGGGGACGAGCTGGAGCTGCGTGTCGAAACGGACGAGCC
>BEID01000037.1 GCA_002898975.1 bacterium HR27
CGCGACGCGGGCTGATCGACGGTGGGAGTTGAACGAGCTCAACAAGACTGTCGGCAGTATCCTCGGTCCGTTCGAAGCGTACCTGGTCCTGCGCGGCATCAAGACGCTCCCGGTGCGGATGCAGCGTCAGTGTGCGAATGCCGTCCGCATCGCCAATTGGTTGGCCGAGCACCCGCTGGTCGAGCGTGTCTATTATCCTGGTCTTCCCACGCATCCCAGCCATGAGACGGCCGTACGGCTCTTACCCCCCGGCGAGTACGGAGCGATCGTCTCGTTCGAGATCCGCGACGGAACGCGCGAGCGGGTCTTCGCCTTCCTGCGCAGCCTCCAGCTCATCATCCCAGCCACGACGCTCGGCGACGTGTACTCCGAGATTCTCTACCCGGTCATGGCATCCCATCGCGGTCTCTCGCCCGAGGAGCGGCAGGCTATCGGTATCGGCGACGGGCTCGTGCGGCTTTCGGTCGGGATCGAGGATCCGGAGGATATCATCGCCGATCTCGACCAGGCACTCGCTGGCCTGGCCTGAGCGAGGACACACCACCCCGTGCCTCCCACTGCGCTACTGGGGCAACGTGGTGCACCGGCTTCGCGCGGTTCGACCGGTTTCGGCTCCGCCGGACTGGGGCCATATCGTGCAGGACCCGGTTGACGGGCGAGAGTCCCTGCGGTACACAGCCGACATCGGCATGGGAGGCACGCGACGGACAGGAGCGTTGAGTATGTCAGAGCAGGAGAAGGTTCGGGCGATCCGCAGCGCGATGCCCGCCGTCACGGAGCATGTCTACCTCAATACCGGCACTTTCGGCCCGCTGCCACGAGTCGTCACTGACGCGATGCGGACTGAGAGCGAACGGGAACTCATCGACGGCCGCATCACGACAACGAGCTACGAGCGCGCGACCCAGCTCAAGCAACTGGCCCGCGAGGAAGTCGCTCAGCTGTTGCACTGCCGCCCCGAGCAGATCGCGCTGACTCGCCACACGACCGACGGGATCAACCTGGCTGTCATGGGCCGGAACTGGCAGCCCGGCGACGAGATCGTCACCACCGACATGGAACATCCCGGTGCCCAGGGGCCGATCTTCAATGTAGCGCGCCGCTTCGGAGTCGTCGTCCGGACTGCGCGACTCGGCACCGGGGCGGGCGATGTGGTCAGCGCGATCGCACGACTCATCAACACGCGAACCCGTATGGTGGTGCTCTCGCACTTGACCTGGAACACCGGTGCCATCCTTCCCGTCGCAGAGGTCGCGGAACTCGCCCATCGCGTCGGCGCCCTGGTGGTCGTCGACGGGGCTCAGTCGGCTGGTTCCATTCCGGTCGATGTCACGGCTCTCGGAATCGATGTCTACGCAATACCCGGCCAGAAGTGGCTCTGTGGCCCGGAAGGAACGGGCGCCGTCTATTTCTCCGACGATGCGCTCGATCAGCTCTACCTGACGATCGTGGGGTACGCCTCGCTCGCACCGAGTGGCTTGGAGCCGATCGGCGGCTACTTCGTCCCCAAGCCGACAGCCGAGCGGTTCGAAGTCGGCGGCGTTCACCTGCCAGCTCTTGCCGGTCAAGTGGCCGCACTCCGCTGGTTGCGCGAAGAGGTCGGCTACGACTGGATCTTCCAGCGGATCAGTGAACTCGGGCGCTACGCCGCCCAACGCTTGGCCACCCTCGACGGTGTCCAGGTGCTGACGCCACTGGACCGGATGGCTGGTCTCATCAGCTTCACCGTCCGCGACTGCGATCCGCAGAAGCTCGTCGAGGCGCTGGCGCAACGCAACGTGATCGTCCGCTGGATCACCCACCCGTACTGCGTCCGTCTCTCGGTAGGCTTTTACAATGCGGAAGAGGATATCGAGCGACTCGTCGCTGCGCTGACCGAAGCGCGTGGCGAGCTCGCTGGCGCACGGAGTGCGGTATGACGAAGCAGGTTCCGGTCTGGCCGGCCGGTCACCGAGCCGCGCTGGTCGTCTCGATCGATGTCGACGGCGAATACGGCGTGATGGCGGAGCACGGCGAGGACGACTGGTACTGGCGCGGCCAGGCGAAGTACGATCTCGAGGCTGGCCTTTGGCGCCTGCTCGAGCTGCTCGATGATTACGACATCAAGGCCACGTTCTGCTGGGTCGGGCTCGCGGCCAAGGAACGCCCGGATGCCCTGCGCGCCGTCGTCGAACGTGGACACGAGATCGCCACTCATGGCTGGGACCACCGTGTTTATAGCCGGATGTCTCGGTCCGAGCAGCGGGAGGACCTCATCCGCACGCGGGAGACGATCGCCGAACTGGCTGGTGTGACGCCGGTCGGGCACAAGTCACCCTTCTGGCGCCCGACGGCAGAAACGGTTGCACTGCTCCAGGAACCCGGCTTCCAGTGGAACATGGACCTGGCACTCGGTGACCTCCCGGTCGCGATGCGGCCGGATCCTACGCGTCATCCAGTGATCCAGCTCCCGCCGTCGCGCTGGTGGGACGACTACCCGTTCTTCATCGAGCAGTCGCTCCCGCCGCGGCTCGTCGCCGAGTTCTGGCGTGAGGATTTGGAAATCGTCCGCGCCGAAGGCAAACTGATGTGTCTCACCCTGCATCCCTGGATTTCCGGCAGGCCGGGACCGTCTCGGGCTCTGGCGCAATTCCTGGACACGGTCATCGCGCTCGGCGACGTCTGGATCGCCCGGGCCGACCACGTCGCACTCTGGTGGCGCGAACGGGAACGCGACCTGGAAGAGGCCAGCGGCACCGCCACCGAATCCTGAGCTACCCTCGTTCCACCCGCGCGGTACACTGAACGGGCACGCTCGACGGAACGGATGGAGGTACCCGATGCTGCCCTCGCTTGCGTTCCGGCGATCGCCTCGTGCGCTGTTCACCGGGCCGTTCATCGTGGCCGTCCTTCTCCTTTCGGCATGTCGAATCGCCGCGAGCCCAGCAACCCCAACCATGCCCACCGCCACACCCTCGAACGACCCACCCACACCGACCGTCGCGGCCCCTCCGTCACCCGCTCCAACGCCGACAGCGACACCACAGCCAACTCCGACACCGGCACCTGCTTCTACTCCCACGCCGACGACAGCACCAACACCGACTCCGGCGCCGACACCGGTTCCCGGTCGCGTCTTCCTGGAGCCGATGGCACACGAGTACCAGACCTGGAACAATTGCGCTGCCGTTTCCACTGCGATGGTGCTGTCGTACTTCGGTATCCAGCGGACGCAGGCCCAGCTCGGGCCGCTGCTCCGCCCGAACCCCGGCGACAAGCACGTCGAGCCGCACCAGGTCGTGGCGCTCCTCGAACAGTTCGGACTGCGGGCGCGCATTCTCGAGGGCGGAACGATCGAGCGCATCAAGCAGCTGGTCGCCGCCGGTTTCCCCGTCATCACACCGCAGTGGCTCGACCACAAGCCCGACGCGATCGGCCACTACCGCGTCGTGCGAGGCTATGACGATAGTGAGGGCGTCTTCTTCGTAAACGATTCGATGATCGGAGCCGGCGTCGCGATGCCCTACAGCGAGTTCGAGGAGCTGTGGCGCGCGTTCGATTTCCGCTATCTTCCCGTGTATCGCCCGGAGGACGAACCACGCGTTCTGGCCATTCTCGGCGAGGATGCCGACCCACAGCGCAATCTCGAACGGGCACACGCGCGCATGCAACAGCTCGTCGAGGAGCATCCGAACGATGCGTACCTCTGGTTCTCGCTCGGCACTACCGAGTACCTGCTCGGAAACGTCGATGCCGCCCTCGCTGCCTACGAGCGCGCCGCCGCCATCGGACTGCCGCCGAAGATGCTGTGGTACCAGTTCTGGCCCGTTTCGGCATACGTCGATGCAGGACGGTACGAGGAAGCGCTTACACTGGCAGCCGCCCAGATCGCGACGGCCGGCGTCTTCGGCGAGATGCACTACGAGCGAGGGCGCGCGTTCGAGGCACTCGGGCAGATCGGTGCCGCCATCGCCGAATACCGCCGGGCTCTCGACGATGACGCCAATCTCGACGTCGCCCGCGAGGCCCTGCGCCGGCTCGGTGCCGAGCCGTAGCGCTCCACCGCCCGTCGTGTTAGGCTGGCGAAGAGAACGCGGAGCGCGGCACGATGGAAGCGACGTTGGTGTTGTTCGGGGGCCACGTGGTAACGGCGGTTGCTGGTGCGCCGCCAGCGACGGCCGTAGCGATCTTGGGGCAGCGCATCCTCGCCGTCGGTTCCGACAGCGACATCCGGCCGTTCGTCGGTCCACGGACCGAGACGATCGACCTCCAGGGACGCACGATCACGCCCGGTTTCAACGACGCGCACTGTCACCCGATCGCACTCGGCCTCAGCCTACGCGAAGTCGATGCGCGCACACCGCCCAACCGGAGCATCGCGGAAATCGTCACTCGGATCGCTGAGCGCGCCGCGACGCAACCCCCTGGTACCTGGATCGTTGCCCGTGGGTATGATCAGGCCCAGCTGATCGAGCGACGGCATCCGACACGCGAGGACCTCGATCGGGCGACGAGCCAGCATCCGGTCTTGCTGATCCGGGCCTGCGGCCACATTGGTGTCGCCAACAGCCTGGCACTGGAACGTGCTGGCATCGGGCCGGGCACGCCCGATCCGCCGGGTGGGACGATCGATCGTTCCGCTGACGGTATGCCGACCGGGGTCCTGCGCGAGGCCGCTTTGCAGCTTGTTCGTTCAGCCCTGCCCGAGCCAACGGTCGATGACCTCGTCGCAGCGCTCGAGGAAGCCGGAACGCTGTTCCTCCGCTTCGGCGTGACCAGTGTTCAGGAGGCCGGAATCCGGCGCGCTGAAGAGTTTCTCGCCTACCAGCGACTGGCTCGCGACCGGCGCCTGCCTGTGCGCAGCACGCTCATGATCCTCATCGACCCGCTCCTCGAGCCATGTCGCGTCCTGGGCCTCCGCACCGGCTTCGGTGACAGCTGGCTCCGGATCGGCCCGGCCAAGCTCTTCCTGGATGGCAGTATCGGCGGCCGCACCGCACGCATGTCGGAACCGTACCTCGACCGGGACACGCTGGGCCTCTGGATGGACGATCCGGAGGTGATGAAGCGGAAAATCGTCGAGGCACACTGCGCCGGTTTCCAATGCTGTGCCCACGCGATCGGCGATGCAGCCATCGAACTGCTTCTGGACGCCTTCGAGGAAGCGCTGCGTGTCCAGCCACGACACGATCACCGCCACCGGATCGAACATTGCAGCATTCTCCGTCCCGACCTGATCGACCGTATCGCGCGTCTCGGCGCGGTTCCGATTCCCGGCACGACATTCCTCCACGACTTCCGCGCTGTCTACCTGAGCGGTCTCGGGCTCGAGCGGTTGCGGTACGCCTACGCGCTCCGTACGTTCCTCGACCGCGGCATCGTGGCGGCTGCAAGCAGCGATACACCGGTCTGTTCGCCGAACGCGCTGCTCGGCATCCAGACGATGGTGACGCGCAAGGACGCCGACGGGCAGGTAACCTGGCCGGAAGAATGCATCACGCTCGAGGAAGCGATCCGCGTCTACACCGTCAATGGGGCCTACGCGAGCTTCAGCGAGCACGAGAAGGGAACGATCGAACCGGGGAAACTGGCCGACCTCGCCGTCCTGGAGGCCGATCTCCGTACCGTACCTCCCGATGCCCTCGGTCAGGTACGCGTCGACTACACCATCGTCGACGGACGGATCGCCTACGCGCGGCCCGGTGCCGCGTGAGCACGCCGGAGGTAGGTGATGGCAGCTGACCTCATCCTACGCAACGCGACCGTTCGCACCCTCGATCCAGCTCGACCGCTGGCGCGCGCACTGAGTATCTGGTGCGGTCGCATCCTGGCAGTCGGCGATGAGCAGACCGTGCTGCAGGACGCTAGCCCAGTGACGCGCGTCCTCGATCTCGCGGGGGCGACGGTGTTGCCAGCATTCGACGATGCGCACTGTCATCCGATCGGCTTCGGTCTCTCGCTCGAATGGGTCGACGTTTCGCCCGACGTTGCCCCGACGCTGGAGACACTGCTGGCGCGCCTCGCAGAGGCAACGCGCGAAACGCCGCCCGACCGCTGGCTTTTGGCACGCGGCTATGACGACTCGCGCCTGGATGTGCGGCGGCACCCCACGCGCTGGGAACTCGACACGGTGACCGGTGACCGACCGACGATCGTGATCCGTACCTGCGGCCATATGCTGGTCGCCAACAGCGCCGCGCTCGCCCGTGCCGGCATCACTCGCCAGACCCCTGACCCGGAAGGTGGCCGCATCGTGCGCGACGCGACCGGCGAGCCGACCGGACTCTTGCAAGAGCGCGCCCAGGAACTCGTACGCCAGCTGATTCCCGAGCCGACAGTAGCCGACCTCGAGCGCGCTCTGCGCCGCGCAGGCGAGCGATTCCTGGCACTCGGCATCACCTCGGTCACCGAAGCAGGAATCAGTCGTCCCGAGGAGCTCCAGGCTTACCAGAATCTCCATCAGCGTGGTGCGCTACCGGTGCGCGCACGCGTGATGCTGCTCATCGATCAGTTGCTGGAGCCGGCCGAACGGCTCGGGCTCCGCAGCAGCTTCGGTGACGACTGGTTGCGGATCGGCCCGTTCAAGCTGTTCCAGGACGGCGCCGGTGGTGCGCGCACGGCCGCCATGAGCATCCCCTACCCTGGCGAACCGGAGAACTACGGTATCGCCTATTACACGCAGGAGCAGCTGGACGAGGCATTCCGGCGCGTCGCCCGGCTCGGCTGCCAGGCAGCCGCGCACGCCATCGGCGATCGCGCGATCGAGATGGTTCTGACTGCCTACGAGCGGGCGCTGGCAGACTACCCCCTTCCTGATCACCGTTGGCGCATCGAGCATTGCGGCATGCTGCGGCCGGATCTGCTCGACCGGATGGCGCGGCTCGGCGTCGTGGCTGTTCCGCAACCTGGCTTCGGCTATTACCTCGGTGATGCCTACCTGCGTAACTTCAGCGACGACTGGCTCGCGCTCGCCTACCCGACGCGCGCCTGGTTGGAACGCGGTATCCCGGTCGCCTTCAGCTCCGACGCACCGGTCATTCCGCCTGATCCCTGGGTCGGCATTCAAGCGGCGGTGCTCCGACGCACACGAACCGGCCAGCCGTTCGGGCCAGCGCAACGCGTCGACGTCCTGGACGCGCTCCGCCTCTACACCAGCGGTGGGGCCTACGCCCACTTCGAAGAAGACCGGAAAGGTCGGATCGCGCCGGGATTTCTCGCCGATCTCGTCGTGGTCGACCGTGATCCACTCTCCGTAAGCCCGGAGGAGTTGACGATGATCCGGACGCTCATGACCATCGTGGACGGACGACTCGCCTGGGAAGCCTGAAACGCAGTATGCTGTCCTCGAGCAGGTTACGGCGAGTGCGAAGGGAGGGACGACTGCGATGGCAGTGACGGTGCGGTATCTCGGGCATGCAGCGTTTGCCCTCGAAGCGGACGGGAAACAGGTCGTCATCGACCCCTTCCTGACCGGGAACCCCAAGGCTGCAGCTCGTCCAGATGAACTCAATCCGGTGGCGATCCTGCTCACCCACGCGCACGCCGACCACGTGGGGGATGCCGTCGCCATTTCCAAGCGCACCAAGGCCCCGGTCATCGCCACCTTCGAACTGGCGACATACCTCCAGCAGCAAGGTGCTGAGGCGATTCCGGCGAACCATGGAGGAACCGTGCGCTTCGACGGTGGCACGGTCAAGCTCGTTCCAGCTTGGCACACCTCCTCGTACGGCGAGCAGTTCCTGGCGCCGGGTGTTCCGGCCGGCCTCGTCGTGCGGATGGGCGGCAAGACGCTCTACTTCGCGGGCGATACCTGTCTGTTCGGCGACATGGCACTCATCGGCGAGGAAGGACTCGACTTCGCCGCCCTGCCGATCGGTGACCATTTCACGATGGGACCGGCCGACGCCGTCAAGGCCGTCAAACTGCTCAAGCCCCAGATCGTCGTGCCGTGTCACTACAACACGTTCCCGTTGATCGAGCAGGATCCGGTCGCCTTCGCGCAAGCGGTCATGGCGCAAACCAGTGCTCGGTGCATCGTGCTCCAGCCCGGCGAGCAGTTGACGCTGCAGTGAGCGTCATGGGCCGACAGCGGCAGGCACGCGAGTGGGCACGGTGGGTCGTTTCGACTCCCGGCATCGTGATTCTCGATACCGAAACGACCGGTATCGGTTCCTGCGACGAGGTGATCGAGCTTGCAGTACTCGACGCGCACGGGCGTGTCCTCCTCGACACGCTCGTGCGTCCGACTTGTCCTATCGATCCCGGTGCAGCCCGCGTTCACGGGCTCACCGAGGCGATCCTCGCCAGCGCACCCGAGTGGCCGTTGGTCTATCGTGAGCTGCTCAGCATCCTGCGACACAGTCGCTGTGCCGTGACGTACAACGCGTCGTTCGATCGCCGGCTCCTCGAGCAAACCTGTAGCCGCCATGGGCTGCCACCTCCGCAACTCGACTGGCACTGCGCGATGCGCCGCTTCGCTGAGTACGCTGGCCGACCGGTCGTCGATTCGTGGCGTGCGTATCACCGACTGGCCGAGGCG
>BEID01000038.1 GCA_002898975.1 bacterium HR27
AGATTGCACAGGCCGGCTCCCATGAAGGCAGCCTGAAAACGGTCGGTCTGAGTGATCGTCCACGCCGTGAGGTATCCGCCCCAGCTCCAGCCAGCGACTCCGAGCCGGGCTGGATCGGCGATACCGCGTGCAACAAGCGCCTCGACGCCGGTGACCACGTCGCGGTACTCGCCACCCGCGACGTCCCCGAACAACGCGTTGATCCATCCCGTGCCGCGTCCGGTGCTCCCGCGTGGATTGGGGAGCAGCACCGCACAGCCCCGGGAAGCGAGCGGTTGTGCCCAGTCGTGCCAGGAGCCGGCGAACTCGTTGGCCCACGCGCTGGTCGGTCCGCCATGAATCTGGACCACTAGCGGCAGCGGCTCCCGGGTGCCCTCGTCGCGTGGCAGCACGAGCAGTCCCTGGACGACGACACCGGGATCGCTCTCCCACTCGATGAGCCGGACCGGACAGAGCTTGCGCTCGATCTCCGGGTGCAGTTCGGTCAGACGTCGAAGTTCGTGGTCGGCCACCGCAGAGCTGCCTTGGGCGCTAAGGGATATGTCGTCGGGGACCGCCCACGCCCACACGTCCGGCACGTGCTCCCCATCCGACCACACCCCAGCCCACCGCCGGCCGTCCGCGCTCCCACTCACCGCCCCGTGCCAGCTCCCCGTCACCCGCGGACAGAGCAGCGTCCGTTCCCCATCCCAGTTCAACCGGTAGATGCGGGCGTCTACTCCCTCGTAGGCCACGACCACCAGCGCGCGCCCACCGGCTAAGCTCCCGAGATGCTCGACCGTCCCTGCGTAGTCCGGCGTCAGGCATTCCGGCTCCCCGCCAGCCACCCGCCGCCGGAACACGTACTCGCCGTGGACCACCCGACCCGCTGGGCCACGATAGGCCAGCCAGGTGCCGTCCGCTGACCACACCAGATCCTCCGCCAGACCGCGCAGTCGAAAGAGCTCGCGGTAGGTTCCCTCTACGTCGACGACCGCTACCGCTGTCTCCCGGTACAGATCGTCGACCCGCGGCGACCAACTCACTGCCAGCGCCAGCTGCCGCCCGTCCGGAGCCCAGGCGTACCCCCAAACCTGGACTCCCTCCGGCGTCAGCACACGGCCCGTCTTCGTGCGCGGGTCGAGCAGCCACAGGCGCTGGAACTTCCAGTCGCTCTCCCAGACGCGCGCGTCGTCCCGGCGCTCACGTCGCTGCCGTTCCTCCTCGGTTTCCGGCTCCACCATCAGAAACGAGAGGAAACGACCGTCCGGCGACCAGGCCAGCTCGCTGATCTCCCCAGCCTGGTCGAAGACTCGCACCGCCTCGCCCCCGTCTCGCGGCATGACGTAGACGCTCGCCTTGCCCCGCTCGGCACGGTCGGACAGGAACGCCAGCTGCCGCCCGTCCGGCGACCAACGCGGTTCCCTGTCGTCCCACAAGCCACTCGTGAATTGCCGCGGCGTTCCCCCCGTGAACGGGACGACCCAAATCGCACTCTCCCAATGTTCGCCCTCGCGACTGACCGGCCGCACCACATAGGCGACCAGCTCACCGTCCGGCGAGATCCGGACATCCGAGGGCCGCCGCATCGTGACGAGCTCCTCGATCGTGAGCACCGTGTCGTTCCCGGGTGTCCCCACCGCTACCACCTTTCTCTGTCGAGTCGACGGGATATGTCGGGGAAGAATCGTCAGCTACCCCGCCGCACCACCTCGTAGTCTTCCCACGTATCGATGTCCCGCGGCATCGCCTCGTCGACCTCCACCCACCGCACCTCTGACCGATAGCGATCGACCAGCTTCCAGGCCGCCTTCTCCCCGCGGAGCGCACCGAGCTCCCCGAACAACGACGCCGCGAACAGGAGCGGATGCCCCTCCCCATCGCGATACCGCACCGCGACGATCGGCGCGCGCTGCCGCTCCCACTCCGCTACCACCCGCTCGATCGTCCCGGCACGCATGCCCGGCTGATCGCCCAGGACGACGACGACTGCATCGAGCTGCTCGTCGGCCAGTTCAGCCAGTCCCCGCCGGTACGACGCCGCGCAGCCCTCTCCCGTCTCCTCCGGAAACACGACGCGCGCGCAGGCCAGGCGGTTGCCCTCCCGGAGACCGAGCTGCTCGGCAACCTCCCGTCGCAGCACGACCACGACGCTGTCGAGCCCCTCCGCTCGACAGACCTCCCGGACGACTACCTCGATCAGCGGCATCCCATCCCACGGGAGCAGCTGCTTGGGCTGGCCCAGCCGCTCCGACCGTCCTCCCGCTAGCACGATCGCCCCGATCCGCATCCTACCTCCGTTAGGTCAGCCAGCCGCGCCGATTCGCGATCATCACCGCCTCCAGCCGGTTCCGCGCTCCCAGCCGGCGCAACACTTCCTGGACGTACCCCTTCACCGTGTTCTCGCTCAGGAACAGCCGTTCCGCGATCAGCTTGTTCGAGAGTCCCTGCGCCATCAAACGCAGGACCGAGTACTGGTGCGGCGACAGGGGAAACTCGCCCGGCGCCTCCCGATGCCGCAGGCGCTCGACGACGACCGTCGCCACGCGCGGATCCAGCACCGCCTCACCGCGGGCGACCGCCTTCAGGCTCTGCTTGAGATCGAAATGCACGATGTCCTTGAGCACGTAGCCTTGCGCACCGGCTACGAGACAGCGATATACCAGCTCGTCCTCACCGAACGCGCTCAAGACTAGGATCCGCGTGCCCGGCACCCGCTCGCGGATCAACCGGCAGACGTCGTCCCCCTGCATCGAGGGCAGCCGCACGTCCACGATCACCACGTCCGGCCGCACGGCATCGACCATCGCGACCCCGCTCGGACCATCCGCCGCCTCACCGACGACGTCGAATTCCGGGTCACCTTCCAGGATGTGCCGTAGGCCACTCCGCACGATCTCGTGATCGTCGATGATCGCGATGCGCAGTGCCCGCTGCTGCATACGCCTACTCCCACCGCGGCTCGGCTGGAATCACGACCCGAACGACGAAGCCACCGTCTTCGCCGTTGTACGCATCGAACATCCCACCCACAGACTCGGCTCGTCGACGCATCGAGCGCAGGCCTAGGTGCGCCCCCGGCGTCTCTGTTGCCTGCAGGATCGCCGGATCGACGCCGCACCCGTTATCCTGTACCGCGAGCGTCACCGCCTGCTCGGTGAAATGCACGCTGACGATCGCGAGATCCGCCCCGGAATGACGCCGCACGTTCGTGAGCGCCTCCCGCGCGATCAACAGGATCGTGTCTTCCAAAGCGTGCGGCAGACGACGCGGCTTGCCCTCGATCACCAACTCGACCTGCAACTGCTCGCTCCGGTACGCTTCGACGAGCCGGCTCAGTTCCTCGACCAGCTCGCGGCCAGTCACCGGCACGTCCGCCAGGTCATAGACGACGCGTCGCACTTCGGCCGCCCCACGCGCCGCGAGTTCCCGGATCCGATCCAGGCTCCGCAGCACCGGTTCCGGGACGCCCGGCTGCTCCCGGCACCAGACTGCCTCGATGCCGATGCCAAACATGATCTGGGCGACGCGATCGTGCAACTCAGCAGCGATCCGGTTGCGCTCTTGATGCAGCAGCGCTTCCACCCGCGCGGCATCCAGTCGTGCATGCAGCTGCTGGAGGTCCGCGATCATCTGCCGCTGACGCTCGTAGAGCCGTGCGTTCTCGATCGCGACCGCAACCTGATTGGCGAACGTACTCAACAGTCGCTCGTGACTGCTCTCGTACCCGCCCGGACGATTCGCCACACCGATCATCCCGATCGTCTGCTCGCGTACCCTGAGTGGGACACCCAAGAAGGTCTCCACCGGCGGATGACCGCGCGGCGCACCACGGTGCAGCGGGTCGTTGCGCACGTCGTTGGAGATGTTCGGCCTACCCTCGAGAATGACGATACCGAAGATGGTACGACGGATCGGAATCTTCCGGAACCGCTCGTAAAAGTCCGGCCGATCCGGCACGAAGCCCCGGATCGCAGCGACATCCATCGTCTCCGGCCCATCGACCAGACCGACGAAGCCGAAGGTCGACGCCGTCAGCGCGAGACAGTACTCCAAGGCCCGGTCCATCACCGCGCTCAGCTCGCGCAGCCCGGCGATCTCGACGGAGATCGCATAGAGCGACTCGAGCTGCGCCTGCCAATCGTCCCGCTCGGCGACGACGACCCGATCCGGCACACGTTCGGCCATCGGACACCTCCGGCAGCCGCAGTGTACCATGAGGGCGCGACCGTCCTCGCACCGGCTCGCGCCTCTCGCAGTACGGCAGCCGGCGCACGCAGTGGAGGAGGAACAGAGCCGATGTCAGCCACCGATTGGCTCCGCGAGCGCCTCGCCGACCGCGTCCTCTTCGACCAGCACTGCACGCCGCCGGAACGTCTCGACCAGCGCCTCCCGGTCGGTGTTTTGGCGCGCTGTTTCCTGCCCGATGCACCGTCAGCGGGTCTTCAGGACGCCGGTTTCGTTCTCGCCCATCGCCTGGCGCTCCGCTGGCTCGCCGAACTCCTGGACTGCGACCCGGTCGAACCTGCGATCGTCGAAGCCCGCGCGGGGTATCCGTCGAACCGTTATGCGCGGCTCCTCGCCGACGACGCGCGCCTGGGCCCGCTCTGCTGCGTCGACCACGAGGACGAGCGGGTCTACCGGCCCGGCGAGTGGGCGCAGCTCGTCGATCGTCCGGTCGCCACCCTCGTCCCGATCGAGGCGTTCGCTGAACGGCTGCTACCGCACTGCAACTCCTGGGACGAGTTCCGCACACTCTTCGCCCAAACGCTCGCCGAGGCGATCGGTCGCGGCGCCCGCGGCCTGGTCAGCGACTTCCCGTTCCGCACCTCGCTCGCCATCCAACCAGTCGACGTGGCGACGGCTGACCGCTCCTTCCATGAGGTGCGCGCAGAGATCGACGCAGGAAGCTTCGAGCGTCTCGCGCACCGGCGCTTGCTCTACGCCGTGTTCTGGATCGCCTTGGAGGTCGCTGCCGAACTGACCGTTCCGCTGCACGTTTTGATCGGGAGCAGCCTCACGCGCGACCCGCACAGTGACGACCCAGCCCTCTTCCGGCCCGTGTTCGACGAGCCACGGTATCAACACGTCCCGATCGTTCTCGTCAGCTACGCCCACTTGCATCCGCACACCGTCGCGCTCGCTCGCCACTACCCCAACGCCCATCTCGCGCCCGGCCCGGCATTTCTGATGGAACCGGCGACTGCCAGCGACATGCTCCGCCAACTCCTGGCCAGCGTGCCGACGACGAAGGTACTCGCCTCCACCGGAGGCGCGTTCCTGCCCGAGCGACAATGGTTGGTCGCCCGTCTCTGGCGCTCGGCTCTGGTTCGGGCACTCGGGGTGCTGGTCGATGAGGGATTCATCACCCCGGCCGAGGCAGAAACGGACGCAACCCTCATCCTCGCCGGTAACGCGCAGCGACTCTACCGGTTCCCGACCTGACGGTCAACAGAGGTGTGAGCGATGCAGAACGAACTCGCCCACCGGCTAGCCCGTTTGCGCACCGCTCTCGGCAGCCACCAGATCGATGCAGCGCTCGTCGGACCTTCGGCCGACTTCCGTTACCTGACCGGTCACCCAGCGAGCGAGAGCGAGCGCCTGACCGTGCTCGTCGTACCTCGTGAGGGCGAGTGTACGCTCCTCGTACCGGAACTCGAGTCCCCCAAGTTCACCGACTTCCCCTTCGGCCGGCTCGATCGCTGGCGGGACGGGGACGACCCGATCGACCTGCTCGCGAGAAGGCTGCTCGACCTCGATGCGCGAACGATCGGCGTCAACGACGAGTTCCGGGCCGGCTTCTTGCTCCCCCTACAAGAGCGTCTTACCGGCCGGCGCTTCGCGCGCATCAGCCCGCTCATCCAGGAACTGCGCATCGTCAAGAGCCCAGCCGAGCTCTCCCTGCTGCGCGAAGCGATCGCGCGGGTCGATGCAGCCTGGGCTCGCTTTTGCGCCGAGGGTCGGCTGGTCGGACGCACCGAGCGACAGGTGGCACGACAGCTGAGCGAGTTCCTTCTCGAGGAAGGACTGGACGAAGTCGCCTTCTGCATCGTCGCCAGCGGGCCCAATGCTGCCTCCCCGCACCACGAGCCGGGCGATCGCATCATCCAAGACGGTGATCCGGTCGTTATCGACATCGGCGGCCCCTACCAGGGCTACTACGCGGACATGACCCGCACACCGGTTGCCGGCACGATACGAGATCCTGATTTCGCAGTCGCCTACGAGGCAGTGCTGGAGGCACAACAGGCGGCCTTCGCGGCCATGCGTCCTGGAGTGCCCTGCGAGGAGATCGACCGGATCGCGCGTGACGTGCTCGCCACGCATGGGCTCGCTGAGGCGTTCACCCATCGGCTCGGGCACGGACTCGGCCTCAGCGTCCACGAGCCTCCCTACCTCGTGCGCGGCAATCGCGCGCCGCTTCGCCCTGGCATGGTGGTAACCGACGAACCAGGCGTCTACCTAGCTGGCCGCTGGGGAGTGCGCATCGAAGACGTCGTGGTCATTACCGAGGAGGGCACCGAACGCCTGACCCGGTCGCCGCACGACCTCCTCGCGTTGCCCTAAATGCTGCTCGGTCCTTCGCCAGCGACGCTCACCGTGTTACCGCCGTGCCGTTTCGCGACGTAGAGCGCCTCGTCGGCAGCCTGGAGAAGAGCCTCCGGGCCATTACCATGCTGGGGATATGTCGCGATGCCCACCGAGATCGTCAGCCTCACCCGCTCCCCTCGTACCTCGAACGGCTCGCTCGCTACCGCCTCCCTCAACCGTTCGGCAATCTCCTCCGCTCGCGGCAGATCGACCCCCACGAGAACCACCGCGAACTCGTCACCCCCGTACCGCGCCACGAGATCGCTCGGACGCACCGACCGGGTGATCCGCTCAGCGACCGCCTGAAGGACTGCATCACCGAAAAGATGGCCGCGCGTATCGTTCAGTGGCTTGAAGTTATCGAAATCGATCAAGAGCACGCTCACCGCCTCGACCCGCCGGTCCTGGAGTGCCCGACGCACGTGCTCCTGCAGCGCCCGGCGGTTCGGCAGCCCGGTCAACGGGTCGCTGAGCGCCTGACGCTCTAGCTGTTCTGTCAATTCCACCTGCCGCATGAGCAGCTCGAGGTGCACAGCGATATTCATGGCGAGGCGAAGATCTTCCTGATCGAGGCGATGCCCGCGCCGGCTTTCGATATTGAGCACCCCGATCGGCTCACCGTTCCGGCGCAGTACGGCTACCACCTCGCTTTCCATCTGGAGATCGGGTTGCGGTGCGAAGTAATCGGGATCCTGTTGGACGTCGACGACCAGTTGGGCACGGTTTTCACGCACCGCTCGTCCCGTCACACCGCGGTCAGCCCGCCACTCGTTGTAGGTCAATCCTCCCTCGACACGTACGGCGCGGCCGACGAAGCGAGTCCGATCGCTGCTCAGCAAAGCCAGACCGACCAGTGCATAACCGAACTCCCGCTGGAGGCGATCCGCGACCATCTGGAACGCTGCCTCGAGATCACGCTCCTCCGAGACCATCCGCGTCAAGTCGTGCAACAGCTCCAGCTCCATCAGGCGGCGGCGCTCCAGCGTCACGTCATCCAGAATCAGTTGCACCTGAGCCTCCCATCGCTGCTGCTCCCCCGGCAGCTCCACCACTCGGGCATGGAACTCGATGATCCGGAGCCGCTTGTCGAACCACAGCACTGGGATCACCCGCTCGAGCGGTACCGCACCGATCGGACGCTGGACCCACTCGTCCCACGGCAGCGGCGCCAGCGTGCGCACCGATTCCGGAAGCCGCAGCCCGAGCAGGCGATCTGGCCGCTCGTGACCGAGCAAGCGCGCAGCGGCTCCATTGGCCAGGCGGACGGTTCCGTCCACGCTACATAGGAGAACCCCGATCGGCTCCTCCTCCACCAGCGTGCGGTACAACAGCTGATTCTGGAGAATCGCCCTCCGCGTGTCGGCGATCTTCCAGGCAACGGCCAGCGCTGCCGCCGCCGAATCGTAGAGCTGGAGGTCGCTACGCCGAAAATCGTCCAAGCGGGCGAGATAGATCGAGAGCAGCCCGACGATCCGGCCGGCGTGCCGGATCGGTACCACGACACCCGCCTCGAGACCGAGATGCCGCCGGGTTTCCGCCGCTGTCAGGACCCGCTTGTCCTGGGTCGTCTCCCGCATATCGACGGGCACGAGTAACGAATCGAGCACCGCGTGCACCACTGTGCTGGCCCGCCCACGCGAAGCCCTCTCGAGTTCCCGGATGAACGCTTCAGGTAAGCCGATCGCCCCGGCGTTGACGAGCGCATCGGCCTGCCAATCGACGTACCAGATCGCCAGAGCCGGCACCTCCAGGATACGCTGCAGAAGCTCGAGGCTCCGCGGCAGCCAATCAGGCGTCATTTCCGCGAGCAAAGAAAGTTCCGCTTCGACCTGGCGCAGCGCGCTCAG
>BEID01000039.1 GCA_002898975.1 bacterium HR27
GGAGCCGATTGGATCAACGTGACCGTGCGACCGCCGGTCGATTTCGAGGCCCTGCAGGCGTTCGTCGAGCGCGTCATGCCTGCCTTGCGCTAAGTGCCCGCAGCAGCCTCACTCGGCAACGGGCTCGGCTGGTGTACGGCGACCGTATGGAGCCGAACGCCGTACACTGGCGTGACTGACCTGGAAACCGGGGGCGACACAACCGTAAGATTCCGTCAGGCGTGAGCCGGGTGCGGAGGCGCGATGCGGACGATGCCTACTCTCTTTCCACTACTCCCAGGGTTCCTGCTCATCGTCGCGCTCTCAGCTGCGCTCCTGACGCCGACGGACTGCTCCTGTGGCGCGGAGCTGCCGCACCCGCACGCGTTGCTCGAGCTGCCTGGCCATACGCACTCGCATCGCCACGGTCCGTCTGCCGGAACCAGTCACAGCGCCGAGCTGCCGAGCGGGCCGATCCTCACCCTGCCGGCAGTACCGCTCGCTATCGCGAGCACGCTCCCGATCCTCAGCGCATCGATCTTCCTCCTGACGTTCCACGCCATCGAGAGGCGATATCGTGCGTTCGATTCCCTCAGTCCCGACGGCGTCGCGCTCGCCCCGCTGGATCCGCCACCGCGCTGGTAGTCTGGAGCGGGGTGTCGTTCGCCATGCGTTCCGTGCAGGCGTCTCACGCATGTTGGAGCTGGTGAGAGATGGTTCGCCGTATCGCGCTCGTCATCGTGCTGCTCGCCGCGACGTTCTCGATCGTCTGGAGCGCGCTCGCTGCACCGCGCGTCCTGCCTCGGCTTCGCGTCGCTCCCGGCTTTGGTTTGGTCGATGCAAACGGGAACCGTGTCTCCAGTGACGATCTGCGCGGGCAGATCGTGCTGGTCACATTCGGTCCAGCACGGTGCGACGAGCGCTGCGCGGCGTGGAGCAGCCGCCTCGCCGAGGCGTTGACAGGGGACACCGTCGGCAGCTCGACACGAGCGATCTGGATCGTGACCGAACCGAGCGACACCACACGTCTCGTGACGCTCCAGCGAGAACTCGCTGCGTCGGGAGTTCCCTGGCGCGTCCTCGGAACGAGCGATGAACGCGAGCTGGAACTCGTTCTCGCCGGATTCCGGGTTCCCCGGCAAGTCTCGGAGCACGGCACTGCCGTCGACCCCGTGCTCGTCGTCGTCGACCCGGTTGGTATCGTCCGGGCCGAATACCGGACGGTTCCGATCGCCACGGTGCTCCAGGGCGATCTCACGGCGCTCGTTCAGGAAATCCGGAACAGCCGGGGAGCGCGCCGGTACCTGTACGAAGCGGCCCATCTCTTCACCTGCAATCTCGGAGGAGCATGACCGATGCCGACTCGACCGTGGATCCGTCGACTCGTCGTCGCTGAACTCATCGCGATCGCCGTCGTCCTGCTCGTCACCGGCTGGTTCTACTGGCGCTCTCGCGCCACGACACTGAATGGGGTCGAACTCGACCCGCCGCAGGACATCCCGAGCGTCACGCTCCAGGGGAGTGACGGTCAATCGCACACGCTCGGCGATTTTCGCGGGAAGCTCGTCGTCGTCTTCTTCGGCTACACGCACTGTCCGGACGTCTGCCCGACGACTGCTTCCACCATGGCGCGAGCCCGAGCCCTCCTGGGAGAGGAAGCCGATCGCGTCCAGCTCGTTTTCGTCTCGGTCGACCCCGAACGAGACACGCCCGAGCGGTTGGCGAGCTACCTCGCCAAATACGACCCCTCGTTCCTCGGGCTCACCGGAGACGAGACGACAATCCGGCAACTCGCGACGACGTTCGGTGTCCACTATGCCAAGGTCGAGTCGAACTCGGCACTGGGCTACCTGGTCGAGCACACGTCATCGACGTTCGTGCTCGACACGAGGGGACGACTCCGTGCCGTCCTGCCCTTCGGGCTGACACCGGAACAAGTGGCGAGCGACCTCCGCGCACTGCTCACGTCCTGAACGGTCAGCCGTACGGAATCGTTGCGATTCGCTGCGAGGAGGGATCGCGATGCCACGTTTCGCCCTACTCCGGATGACTCCGCTCACTGGGATTCTCGTGACGTTCGGGCTGTTCCTCTCCGCCGCCTGTGGGAGCACGGCGACACCGACACCGGTCGCCGCGCCGTCACCGACGCCGATGGTCGCCAGCACGCCAGCGGCACCCACTCCGTCGAGCCCGACACCGACCACTCCGGCCACTGCGACGAGCGTCCCGACGCCATCGATGGGCGCGCCAGCGACACCGACCACGGAGCACGCTCCGCACGGCACCCCGATGGCGATGGGTACGCCGCCGCTCCAGAACGAGTTCCGGAGCGACTCGCTCGTCATCCGCAACGTCTGGGCACGCGCAGCCAGCCAGGCCGACGGTGTAAGCGCGGTCTACATGGTAATCGAGAACACCGGCGACCAGCCGGACCGCCTTCTCCACGCGCACGGTGACGTTGCCGAAACCATCGAGCTCCACGAAACGCGCATGGAAGGCGGCGTGATGAAGATGCAGCCGGTCGATGGTATCGACATCCCAGCGCACGGGTCGGTCGAGCTCAAGCCAGGCGGTCTACACGTCATGCTGGTCGGCCTGACCCGCGACCTGCAACCGGGCGACGAGATCGAACTCGAGCTGCACTTCGAGCACGCCGGTCACATCGCGGTGCGAGCCGTCGTTAAGAAGCCATAGAGTCGCGCGCAACCACGAGGCAGCATGGTTCCGGGGGACGAGCGCGCTCGTTCCCCGGATTGCGTTTCCGCGGCCACCGCTTTTCCACAGCCTCGGTGCATCAGTGGGCAACGCTCCGCACCGCGGACGGTAAAGGTCATCAGCCCGACTCGGCGACCGATCCCTTGACAGCCGGATCGGCTGTGCTAGAGTCGACCATGACGAGCCGATTGGCTGCGGCAGACCGCGTCTCATTGCCTGGGTAGACCGATGCGGCAGAATACTGGCTGGTCACCGAACCGAGCGCTCGTGCTGCTCCCCCTCCTCCTCGCCACCGTTCTCGCTGCCTGCAACCGTTCGACTGCGACTCCGACGCCGGCTCCCAGCACGCCGCAGGCCGGAGACTGGCGTGCCGTTGGTCCCAGCGCGCCGGTCGACCCAGCCCGATCGACGCGCGTTCGCCTCCGCTTGGAAGTCCCGTCAGATGCAGCAGTCCGGGCAGTCGAACTCCAGCTCATCGCGCCGGGCGGTGACCGGGTCTTCGCGGAGCGCTATAGCGTGAGTCCGGGTGCACCGCTCGAGGTCGAGGTAGACCTCAGCGACCTCAGTGGTGCCGGAACACCCGCAGGGACATGGCGCGCTCAGTGGGTCGATGCTGAGCAGCCCGATCGCGTCCTGGCGACCGTGTCCTTCCGCGTCCAGGCCGCAGCAGCGATTGCCTGGCAGACTAGTGCACCGCGTCAGGTTGTTCCTGCAGGAGACTGCCAGGCCGACCGGCCGATCGTCGAACTCGGCATTCGTGCCCAGAACGCCGGACCAGCCCAACGGCTCACCGTCTATGCCGTCGTCACGGCACCGAACGGGCAGGAAGTCATGTTCCGCCCGATCGAGACGACCGGAGACGCATGGGGCACGATCCGCGTCTCTCTCTGCAGTATCGTCCCCCGGGAGCGTCAGGCGGGAATCTGGACCGTGCGCTGGTACCGGAGCGATGCGAGCACGCAGCCGGTTGCGACCGATCGCTTCCAGGTCGAACTCCCCCCGACTCCCAGACCAACACCGGCTCCGGCGATCGAGTGGGTCGTACCGACCGAACCGGTCCAACCGCAGGACTGTGGGGCGACGGTAGACCTCCGGGTCCGCAATGCCGCGGGAACACCCGATCGCACGCTGGCGGTCGTCATCCAGGTCATCCCACCCGGACGACAACCGGTCGATCTCGCTTCCGTCGAACTCCGGAATGCCGACTGGGCGACCGTGAGCCTGACCTATTGCCAGGCGGCCGGTGGCAGCGACATCGCTGGCACCTGGACAGTCCGAGCGGTCGACGCTGCGACTCGGCAGACCGTGCTCGGTCAGGCGACGTTCGAAGTGCGAGCGCTCCCGGCACCGGCACAGCCGGCACCCCCACCGCCACAACCGCGACCACAGCCGCAACCGCAGCCCCAACCGCCTCCGCCACCGCCGGCACGCGTCGACACCGACGGCGATGACCTGCCGGACGACGAGGAACTCAGTTTCGGCACCGATCAGTACAACTCCGACACCGATTCGGACGGCCTTTCCGACGGCAGCGAGGTCTACGTCCACGGTACCGACCCGCGCAAGGCGGACACCGACCTCGACGGTACGTCCGATTTCGACGAGATCCTGATCGGGAGCGATCCTTGGGACCCGTGTAGTCCGTGGCAGTTCGCCTATGCCTGCCAGTACGAGGGTTAGCTGATCAGGATGGAACGCACGGACGGGCCACTGAGCCCACCGTTCATCCGTCAGCGAGTATCGGCACATGTATGGGAATACTGCAGTCCTGTTTAACAGCGACGGTATCCGTCGATGACAAGAGATGGCTATCGTCCCGGCATCGAGGAGCCTCTTTGTCCGGAACGCCGTACCGGCAATGATTCGAGCATCCGTCGTATGACTCGAGCGAGCATCGTACCACGCGGCTAGCCGGACGGACCCAGCACCGCGAACGCCGCCTTCGCTGCAGGTCACCGGCGAGCCCGATGATCGCGTTGGTCGATTGGAACTCTCTCGTCAGCACGATCCGCTCGAGGTCTCCTAATTCCAAAGGAGAGCGATGATCCCGACACCGACCACTGCACCGAAAACGGGACCGGCAACAGGAATCCACGCGTAGCGCCAGTCCGGGCTACCACGCCCGGGAATCGGTAACAGTCGATACGCCAGGCGCGGTGCGAGATCGCGCGCCGGATTCAAGGCGAAGCCCGTGGTGCCACCGAGCGCCAGCCCGACGACGAGAACGAGTCCACCAACCCACCATGGTGCCACTCCGGGCGCGACGAAGCCGCGCACGAGCGCCGTCACCCCAGCTGCCAGCACCGCCGTCCCGAGGAACTCCGCGAACAGGTTCGCTGGCCAGTGGCGTATCGCCGGGCTCGTGCAAAAGACGCCTCGCGTCACCGCCGGGTCGGTCGCTTCGTCCCAGTGCCGCCAGAACGCGACCCAGACCAGTACCGCCCCCAGAAAACCGCCCGCAAGCTGAGCGACAACGTATCCTCCTACGCGTTCTGCCGGAAAGAATCCCCACACTGCCAGTCCGACGGTCACTGCCGGATTCACGTGACCACCACTGACTGGCCCAGCCAGGCCGACCGCGACCACCACAGCCAGCGCGGAGCCGACTGCGATCGTGAGCCACCCTCCTCCCAGGCCATGCGAACGCGGCAACCGAGCAGTCGCTACCGTTCCATCGGTCAAGAGGACGAGCAGCATCGTCCCGAAGAACTCCGCGACGAGTTCGCGCATCGCCGACTCCCGCTTCTGACACCCTCCACACCGCTCCCGAGCCCGTCACGCGAGCCGATCATAGCTTCGTGCGCGTATCCACGGTGAACAAAGCATGAACGACGCTCCTTGCACCTCACCGTGGAACCGCACGGGGTACACCGGACCGCGCCGAGATCGAGTATCGCAGGAGAAGATTCGGTCTTCCGAGAAGGTTTCGGTATCGCTGCGCACGCTCGGCGCTGCACGCCGAAAGGCGCCACCGGAGAGGACGGCGCGCCGACGCCTAGACGCAGCATCGCACAGGTTTCACATAGCCGAGACAGCGCGTTCGAACAGCTTTAGCGCTCCGAGGGTCGAGCCTGACGCGGCGTTGTTTACCGCTCATGCACCGGTGCACGAGCTGTGCTGACGCCGGACTCGCGGAGCAAACAACAGTGCTTGTATTTCTTTCCAGAACCGCACGGGCAGGGGTCATTGCGGCCGACCTTCTGCTTCTTGCGTGCCGGGCCAGCCCCGTCGCCACCGCGATTGGGCGTACCGATCTGCATGACCGGCCGCTGCAAGGCGGGAGCGAGCTGCACCCGGTAGATGAGCCGCGCGACGTCGTACTCGATGTTCTCCAGCAGTTGCTGGAACATGCGGTAGCCCTCGCGCTTGTACACGACGAGGGGGTCGAGCTGGCCGTAGGCCTGCAGCCCGACCTCGTGCCGCATGTGCTCCATCTCGGTCAGATGCTCGATCCACAACCGGTCCATGACCTGCAGGAGCACCAACCGCTCGATGGTCCGCATCGTGTCCGCGCCGAACTCCTGCTCCCGCCGCTCGTACCGCGCGAGCGCGCGCTCCCAGAGCAATTCGACGAGCTCGTCCTCGTCGCGCTCCTCGAGATCGCGCGGCGTGAGTCCATCGCTGTCGCCGACGATCCCGACGAAGGCGCGCAGGATGTCCTCCGGATCCGGTTCGTCGCTCGACTCGAACGCCTGCTTGACCGCCTTCTCGAGCTGACGGCGAACCATGCCGAGCACGTGTTCGCGCATGTTCTCGCCCATGACGATCTTCCGCCGGTCAGCGTAGATCACCTCGCGGTGCTTGTTGATCACGCTGTCGTACTCGACGAGATGCTTCCGGAGGTCGAAGTTGTACCCTTCGATCTTCTTCTGCGCTTCTTCGATCATCCGGCTGACCAGCGGATGCTCGATCGGGTGCTCGTCGTCCATCCCGAGTCGCTCGAGCAGCCCTTGAATCCGATCGGTCCCGACGCGCTTGAGCAGTTCATCCTCGAGCGACACGTAGAACCGGCTCGACCCCGGATCGCCTTGCCGGCCCGCACGGCCGCGCAGCTGGTTATCGATCCGCCGCGCCTCGTGCCGCTCCGTACCGATGACGTGCAGGCCACCGAGTTCCGCGACACCCGGTCCGAGTACGATGTCGGTACCGCGTCCCGCCATGTTGGTGGCGATCGTCACCGCACCACGCTGCCCGGCCTTGGCGACGATAAGCGCCTCGCGTTCGTGGTGCTTGGCGTTGAGGACCTCGTGCGGGATCCCTTCGCGCTTGAGCAGCTCGCTCAGGTACTCGCTCTTCTCGATCGAGGTGGTCCCGACCAGCACCGGCCGGCCGATCGCGTGCATCTCTTTGATTTCGCGCACGACCGCCCGGAACTTTCCCTCTTCCGTGCGGTAGATCACGTCCGGGTAGTCGATCCGGATCATCGGCTTGTGCGTCGGGATCACGACGACCTCGAGGTTGTAGATCGTCTGGAATTCCTCCGCTTCGGTCGCGGCCGTACCGGTCATCCCGGCCAGTTTCTCGTACATCCGGAAGTAGTTCTGGTAGGTGATCGTCGCCTGCGTGACCGTCTCCTGCCGGACACGCAAGCCCTCCTTCGCCTCGATCGCCTGGTGCAGGCCTTCGCTGTAACGGCGACCCGGCATCATCCGCCCGGTGAACTCGTCGACGATGATCACCTCACCATCGCGGACGATGTAGTCCCGGTCGCGGAGATAGAGCTCTTTCGCCTTCAGCGCCTGCTCGAGATAATGGACAGCATCGGAGTAACGGTCGTCGTACAAGCTGTGTCCTTCGGGGATGCCGAGCAGCCGCTCCACGCGATCGATCCCGGCTTCGGTCAGCGTGACCGTGCGGTGCTTCAAGTCCACCGTATAGTGAACGTCGCGGCGGAGCTGTCGTGCGATCTGCGCGAACTGGTAGTAGCGATCGACCGTGTCGCGCGCCGGGCCGGAAATGATCAGTGGTGTCCGGGCCTCGTCGATCAAGATGTTGTCCACCTCGTCGACGATCGCGTAGTAAAGTTCGCGCTGGACAATGTCCTCCGGACGGTAGACCAGGTTGTCACGCAGGTAATCGAAGCCGAACTCGTGGTTCGTTCCATAGGTGATATCGGCCAGGTACGCCTCGCGCCGGCTCACCGGACGCCAGTGGTTGAGCCGATCGTCCGGGCTCGGATCGGGCTGGATATACGTGGGATCGTAGATGCCAGCGAACTCGTGCGTGATGACGCCGACCGAAACTCCGAGGAAATGATAGATCGGCCCCATCCAGCCACCGCCGACCCGCGACAGGTAGTCGTTCGGCGTGACGAGGTGGCAACCGCGGCCCAAGAGGGCGTTCAGGTAGAGCGGCAAGGTCGCCACCAGCGTCTTTCCTTCGCCGGTCTTCATCTCGGCGATCTTGCCCTCGTGCAGCACGATACCGGCCATCAGTTGCACGCCGAAGTGACGCATGTTGAGCGTGCGACGCGCCGCCTCGCGCACGGTCGCGAACGCCTCGACCAGGATGTCGTCGAGCGTCTCGCCGTACTCGAGCCGCGCCTTGAATTCGTCGGTCTTGGCGCGCAGTTGCTCGTCGCTAAGCCGCTGGTATTCCGGTTCCAACGCGTTGATCTCATCGACGATCCGGCGCAAGCGCTTCAGTTCTCGCTCGTTCGGGTCGCCGAAAAT
>BEID01000040.1 GCA_002898975.1 bacterium HR27
AAGGTAGGGCCCCTAGGGCGCATCCTCGGCCGCCGTGGACTGATGCCCAATCCGCGTACAGGAACGGTGGTTCGGAATCCGGAAGACCTTCCGGCGGTCATCCGAGAGATCAAGGCTGGCCGCGTGGAGTTCCGGAACGATCGAACGGGAAACATCCACATCCAGATTGGCCGGAAGAGTTTCACCGAGGAGCAGCTGCTCGAGAATCTCTACGTTGCGGTCGATGCGATCGCGCGAGCCCGACCAGCTGCGGTGAAAGGGCAATTTTTCCGCTCGATGACCATCGCTCCGACGATGGGTCCGGGAATCGCGTTGGATGTAGCGACGACGCTCGAGGAGGCGCGGGCATTCGTGAAGTGATACACTCTCTGCGAAGATGACGCCGCGCCGATGACCGCTGGGGCGCGTGGCGCTTAATGATCCAGCCGAGGCGCGGGGCGGACGAGACGACGGCACGTTCGGTGCTGCCGAGAGGTGGGTCCCCCTGCGCATGTGCGCAGGGGATTTTTGTGGAAGGAGGTGCTCGTGCCGACACCGGAGAAGGCGCGACAAATCGAGGAAATCAGCGAGATTCTCCGTACGGCGAGTGTCGCCATTCTTACGGATTACCGGGGTCTTACTGTTGCGGACATGACAGCCTTTCGGCGCCGGCTCCAGGAGCAGCAGGCGAATCTCCGGGTCGTCAAAAACACGTTGACCCGGATCGCTGCGGAACGGACCGGAACGGCAGTGATTACACCGCTCCTGGAGGGGCCGACAGCACTCGTCTACACGAGCGGCGACCCGGTGACGGCGGCAAAGCTTACGGTCGAGTTTGCGCGTCAATCGCGCATCTTGACGGTCAAGGGTGCGCTGCTCGGTGGGCAACTGCTCTCCCCGGCGGATGTGGAGGCGCTGGCGACACTGCCGTCGCGCGAGGAACTCGTCGCCAAAGTCGTCGGCGGTCTTCAGGCGCCTTTGTACGGTCTGGTTTCGGTCCTTTCTGGGCCCATTCGTGGGCTGCTCTATGTCCTGCAGGGGCGCTTGCAGCAACTGGGCGGAGAGGCCGAAGCGGCTTGAGATGGTGGTACAGAGTCGTTCGATGACGATTGGAGGTCGGTGAACGATGGCCGTTGGACAGGAGAAACTCGAAGAGATCATCCAGGCGATCGAGCAGATGACAGTGCTGGAGCTGTCGCAGCTGGTCAAAGCGCTGGAGGAACGCTTCGGCGTCACGGCGGCTCCGGTTGCGGTCGCGGCGGCACCGGCGACCGGTGCAGCTGCAGCGGCTGCCGCACCCGCTGAAGAGGAGAAGACAGAGTTCGACGTGATTCTCTCGGATGTTGGACCGAACAAGATTCAGGTGATCAAGGTCGTTCGCGAGCTCACCCAGCTCGGATTGAAGGAGGCGAAGGATCTCGTCGAGGCGGCGCCGAAGCCAGTGAAGCAGGGGGTCTCCAAGCAGGAAGCGGAGACGATCAAGCAGAAGCTGGAAGCTGTCGGCGCGAAGGTGGAGATCAAGTAACAGCGTGCCCTGGGGGAGCCGATTGGCGTCCCCCAGGGCTTTGTGCTATACTGCGAGCGAACTTCGGGGCGTGGCGCAGCCCGGTAGCGCACCGGTATGGGGTACCGGAGGTCGGAGGTTCAAATCCTCTCGCCCCGACGATGCAGCCGCACCTCGAGGTGCGGCCTTCTCGCTACGAGGTTCCGATGAGTGCGACTGCAACACCGATTCGCATTCTGATCGCTGATGACGAGCCGATCATTCGGTTGGATCTGCGTGAGCTCCTCACGTCGCTCGGCTACGATGTCGTCGGTGAGGCGGCGGATGGCCGAACGGCAGTGGAGCTGGCGCGGAAGTTGAAGCCTGACCTCGTGATCCTCGACATCAAGATGCCTGAGGTCGACGGAATCGACGCTGCCGAGGTGCTCCATCGGGAGCGTCTCGCGCCGGTCGTTCTCCTGACAGCGTACAGCGAACGGGAACTCGTCGAGCGGGCGCGTCGGGCCGGAGTGGCTGGCTATCTCGTCAAGCCGTTCCGCGAAAGCGAGATCATGCCGGTCATCGAGCTCGCACTGAACCAGTTCCGCGAGTTCCAGCGACTGGAACAGCAGGTAGTGGAACTGCAGGAGGCCCTGGAGGCCCGCAAGCTCATCGAGCGGGCCAAAGGCATCCTGATGCAAGTGCATGGCCTCAGCGAGGCTGAGGCGTTCCAGCGTATGCGTCGCCTCAGCATGGACAGTCGAAAGTCGATGCGCGAGATCGCCGAAGCGATCCTGCTTGCCCACCAGCTGGAAAGCGGAAGCCGCTCCGGCGAACCACGCCCGTAACCTTTCGGCTGACTGGTGAGAGCAATTCTGCCGGCTACGGTGACGGAGAGGGTACCGGTGTGGTCGGTGTGCGCACCGTGACCTGAACGACAGCTGGCGTGACTCGCTCGAATCGTACACCGGGTGGCAGTGTCACCCGCACCGGCAACTGGTAGACACCAGCATCCGCGTTCTCGACATCGACGAAGACCAGAATCTCGGCAGGATCGAGTCGGTCCAAGAGGTCACTGGGACCGCTCAGTTCGAGGTCGACCGTTGCCGGGGACAGTTCGGCAGTGGTTCCAGGGCGGACGTTCATCGGCGTGACAGGTATACCCTGAAGCGTTCGGGATTCCTCCGCGCGGCGAATCTGGATCGAGACGTTGACAGTTGGCGGGTCCACTCGGACACCTGCGGGAAGCCGTGACGTGTCGATGGGAACATCCCAGAGGATGCGCGATTCGCTCCAGCCACTCACGTCGATTGGCGTGGTGGTGAGATACGGTATCGCTGCAAGAGCCGATTCTGGTCCTTCGACGACAACTTCATCCGTGGGGAAGACTGTCGGTGGCCCAGCGAGTTCGTAGCCCGGTGCGAGGCGATCGGCTCCGACGATCGAAGGGATGACACGGCGGACCTGACCGCGGATCCGCAGCTGGACCGTGACATTCGCCGTCGATGGTTCGACGGTAATGCCCGGAACGGTAATACCGTTCTCATCGACGGGAACGAGGGCGACTGATTCACGCACTATCTCCGTTTGGCCAGTGATCTGGATGGGGGCAGTGACCCGCGTGACCTGGTTCACTCGTTGCTCTGGGCCGCGAATCGTTGCTGTTTGTGGATCGGCCTGTGTGGAAACGAGTTCCAGGTTCGGAGGCAGCTCGTTCGCGATGGTGACCTCGACCGGAACGTCAGCGCGTTCGGCGAGGCGGTCGATCTGCAAGGTGACCTCCGGTGGGATCACTTCGCGCAGGCGCAGGCGCGCCGGTAGTTCCACCTGGACTCGTCGCGTGTACATGCCTGGTTCCGTGACGTCGCCGAGGTCAACGGTCGCCTGGATGGCCCCACTTTCCAAAGCCTGAACGCGGCTCTGTGCTCCCTGGATACGGACCGTCACTGTCGGAAGCTCGCTCGTCACCACGAGGGAAGGTGGCAAATTCGCCGGAATCACCGGGATATTGGAAATCGTGCGCTGCGTTTCGGGATCGTTGGTCGCTTCGACCCAAGCCCAGAGCGCGAAGGCGAGTGCGACTGCGACGATGAAGCGCGCAACGTTGTCTCGCCGAATCGTTGGCCGCAGATTATCCCAGGCGCGAAGCAGACGCGCGCGCATCCTCGCGAGTCGGACCACTCTCGGACTCCTTGGCAGGGGACTCTCCATCGGGGCTGGTCGAACGAGTGGAGCGATCGAGCAGTTCGGCCAGGCGGCGCCGACCCGGTCGCTCGACGTGCAGCAACGCACGGAGTGCTCGACGAAGTCGTTCGGCATCCAGATTGCGGTAGAGGCGACCGTTGACCGCGAGTGAAATGTGCCCGGTTTCTTCGGAAACGATAATGGCTATCGCATCCGATTCTTCGGTGATGCCCAAACCAGCCCGATGGCGCGTGCCAAGTTGGGGATCGAGCAGATTCTCGCTGAGGGGAAGGACACACCCGGCTGCCAGAATGCGATTGCCACGAATGATGACAGCGCCATCGTGGAGTGGTGAGTTCGGAAAGAAAATATTGACCAATAGCTGTTGCGTGAGCGTGGCGTCGAGCGGGATGCCGCGATCCGCGTAATCCTGCAGCCCGGTTTCGCGCTCGATAACGATCAGCGCACCGTACCGGAGACGAGAGAGCTGTAGGACAGCACGCGTGACTTCGTCGATCGTTTCCTCGGTCTGCATTTCATGGCTACTCAACGGCGTGCGTAACCATGCGCCGGTATGGCCGAGTCGCTCCAGCGCACGTCGCAGCTCTGGTTGAAAGACCACAGGGATTGCGATAATCAATGCTGGTAATGCTTGACGGAGCAACCAATTCAATGCCTGGAGTTGAAACAGGTTCGCTGCACCAACCACTGCAATAATGAGGATTGCCAACCCTCGAACCAGCTGAGCAGCACGCGTCCCTTGAATCACCCACAGGAGCCAATAAAAGATCAACGCGACAGAGAGAATGTCCACAATGGCCCGCAGGTCGATGCGGGTGAAGATCCATGGTAGTTCCAGCATTCCCGACGCCCCTGCAGTTCGCCGCACCTGCGTGCTACGTGGAATTCTAACATCTGGCGTGTTCTTCTCGCCTCAGCTGCTTCGGTCGCCATCGGTGGATGATTCCAGGCGATCCAGCTGCCGCAGCCGATGGCGTAATGCCTCGAGTTCCGCGAGTTGGGCGCGGGCTGCCTCGTCCTCCGGGGCCAATGCCACGAGTTGCTCGGCAACGCTCAGTGCGTCAAGCGGGCGCCGCTGGCGCAAAGCAGCGCGAAGCGCAGTCCAAAGATAGGTGCGCGCCCGTTCGATCTGTCCTGCGCGAATAGCAGCAGTCGCTGCATACACGTGCCGGTCGGGATTGTCCGGATCGCTCGTGGCGAGGAGATCAGCAATGATTGCGAGACGACCGCGGTCGTCCGCGAGTTCGGCCAAACCTGCGGCGCGTTCGAGCAGTGTGACGAGCCGTTCCCGATGACCGAGAGCGTTCGCGCGATGAGCGGCAGCGAGGAGTGTATCGAGCGCTTCCGCGTACCGACCACTCCGCGTATCGTGAGCCACCACGAAGTCGAGCGTACGGTCGTCGAAGGGGTCCAGCCGCGCCAGTTGTCTCAAGAGTCGCACGAGGTGTGCGCGATCGTGTCGCTCTCGGGCGCGGCGTGCTGCGCGTCGCAGGAGGCTGATCGCCTGACCTGTCTGGCCCTGATCGTGCAACCGAGCCGCGAACTCACCCAGGTCGTGCACGGTGAACTCTGGTCGCTCCACGCATTCCAGTGCGCGGGTCGTGAGCTCGGTATCGGAAACAAGTAGTGCGAAGGAGATGACGTTGAGGGGCTGCAGTGCAGGCACCAGGCGCGTGACTGTGCGGGCCGTCGTGTCTCGGTCCTGCAGGGCATCCAGCAACGTGCGGAGGCAGGAGCGAATGGCTGGTGAGACGTCGCGGGGGTCGAGATGGACTGTTGCCAGTGCAGCGAGAAGCGCTCGTGCGACTGGAGTTGTCGGTTCCGGCAACGCGATGAGCTGCCTGGTGTCGATGGGCAAGCCGATTCGATGGGCCACGAGCGAGGCGGCCACGAGCGCTTCAGGCTGGGGAGTGGCGCGAAGGTGTTCGAGCGTGGTGGCGATCCGGTCTAGGGCTTGTCGGTGCCGATGCACGAGATCCAACAAGTCGGCCAAATAGGACCAGCGGACTGGCTCGGGAAGCGCCGGAACGAGGAGGAATGCTACGCGCCATTGCCAAATGGTCTGTGGTGTCTGCACGTGCGCACTGAGGGCCTTGATCTCTTCGCGGTCGTTTCGCTCCAGGGCGAGAGCCACTGCACTCCACCAGGCTTCCACTTCGGCGGGGCACTGCCGCAACCACTGTGCAGCGAGCGTTGCCGCATGCTCCGTCGCAGCCAGCTCTTGCAAGATGCAGGGGAGGAAAGCGCGGCGAAGCGGAGACGGTGCTTCGAGGAGGGCGGTCCCGAGTTCGGCGAGGCGAGCCAGTTCGAGAGGTTCGACGAGCCACTGCAGTATCCGGTAGGTTCCCGGGTGAAGCCAGCTCGCGTTGATTTGGAGCTGCCGCTCGATGGTGCGGAGTACGAGTTTGGCGTCCGCGATTCGTCCGCGGAGCACCGCGTACTCGATGACTCCGACATAGGGGTCAGGAGTTTCAGTGTGCGTTGCCACCGCAGCGAGAAGGGTATCCAGCGCCACGTGCAAAGACTGCCTGTCGGCGACACGGGGAAGCTCATTCGCGAGGATGGTGGGATCCAGCCGCCAGTGATCCTGTATCGCTTCAGTACGATCCTGGCGAATGGCCGGTCCGAACCACTGCTGGTGTGACGGCGCTGCCGGACTCACGACGCGGGTCCTATCCTGTCATTTCGCTGAGGAACTACGGCAGAGTCGTGCCAGCGCTTGAGTCGTGTCACGTGGTCACACGTGAGCGACGCAGGCGATAGTCGCCTGCCCGAATGAAAACGGCCCGACAGATTGCCCGGTCGCAGAGGCGTGAGCGGATGCGCTCGTCGAGATCGTCCAAGTCGCGGTTGGTGGTGATGACCGTTGGCTTACGCTGGTTGTAGCGGTAATTGATGATCTGGAACAGCTTCTCCGTTGCCCACGGTGTCGTATGCTCCGTCCCGAGGTCATCGAGGACGAGGAGACCGGCATTCCGAACTTGTTCGAAGCGATCGTCATAGCTTTCGGTTCGGTCGGGTGCGAAGGTCGCCCGAAGGTAGTCGAGGAGATCGGGGACGACGGTGAAGAGCGGAAAGAGTCGCTGGTGGCGCAGGACATAGTTGGCGATAGCTGCGGCCAAGTGTGTCTTGCCACAACCATAGCCTCCCATCAGGAGCAGCCAGCCGTCCGGGTTGCGGGCATACTCGAGCGCGATCCGATAGGCGTCGGCGACACCTGGAACTGAGGGATCGAAGGTCTCGAATGTCCAGTCCTCGAGCTGCTCCAGCCCGCTGAGTTCGAGGTATTGCCGGAGCAACTTGGCTTCTCGCTCGCGGATCTTGCATTCGCACGGGATGATTCGACCGAAGTTGGGATGCCCCACCGGCACATCGAGCCGGAGATACCCAGCTCCCTTGCAGATCGGACAGACGTCGGTTGCGCGCTGGAGCAGCGGATCGACTGGAGAGTCACTCGCTGTTCCAGAAGAGTGGAGCGTACTTCCCCCGGAGGTATTTGTCCGGATCGAGCCGCCGAGCGCGTTGATCTCGCGAATGGGCCTCATCGCTCCGTCCTTCGGTCGCCCAACGCTCGAGGATCCGCTGGATGTACCGCCAATTTCGGCGTCCGTAGTGTACCGCTTCGACGATCGCTGCCTCAACCCAGCTGGCCGGGTAGCGCTCGAGCGCTTCGGCCAGTTGTTCGGCGATCAATGGCGTTAGGGGGCCGATATTCTGCTCGTAGAGGGCAAACACGTTCGGACGCTCGACGACGATCGAAGGGGCTGGCTCCGCAGCCGGCGGGAGCAAGTCGCGGGGCTGGACGTGGGCGACAGCGATCGCTGCTGGAGTCGCGAGGGTTACCCACTCCACGTCCGTGCCGTCCGGTGCACGACCACGCAATCTGATGAGGAAGCCGCGAGCGATTGCAATGTCGATCGCCCGCGCAATCTCACTGCGGGGTTCGCGATCCGTGCCGCGGGGGCGCAAACCCTGCCGGAGGGCTTGGTCCGCGTACAGGGCAGCGATCGGTACGGCAGGTCCCCCCTGGCGGATCGCCAGCCGAGCGACGGTGAGAACGACCTTCAGCGTGGCGATATCGCCCGCTTCGCGCACTAGTCGTTCGGCGAGATCGAGCGGAAGGCACGAAGGGGTTGGCACCGGCTGGTGGTCTGCCATACGCACACTCCCTCACGTGCCAGGTTCACGGTAGAGCTCGAGATCAGCAAAGCGGGCAGTCCGGTCGAAAAAGCGGAGGTGAACCGTGTCGGTTGGGCCATTGCGATGCTTCGCCACGATAATTTCGGCGATACCGCGGCGATCGGTGTCGGGATTGTAGATTTCGTCCCGGTAGATGAAGATGACGACGTCTGCATCTTGCTCGAGGCTTCCGCTCTCGCGGAGATCGCTCAAGAGCGGGCGGTGGTCGGTGCGCGTTTCGACTGCCCGGGACAGCTGCGACAGTGCCAGCACCGGCACATTCAACTCGCGGGCGAGCGCTTTGAGCCCGCGCGAGATCTCCGATATCTCCTGCACGCGGTTCTCCGCGCGCCGGGCGTGCATGAGCTGGAGATAATCGACGATCACGAGATCGAGGCCATGCTCGGCCATCAGGCGCCGCGCCTTGCTGCGCAGTTCCATGACGCTGATTCCCGGCGTATCGTCGATGAAGATCTTCGCTTCGGCGAGGCGGCCGAAGGCGCGCGAGATCGCGTCCCA
>BEID01000041.1 GCA_002898975.1 bacterium HR27
CCGGCCCGGCCGCGCGGTGGGTGGACCCGCACGGCCACCCGTACCCGGCGAGTCCGGCCGAGTCACTCGCCGCAGCTCTCGCAACGCGAGCCGGGCTGCGAGCGCGCGTGATTCGCCCCAACGCGCTCGCCCGCTCGTTCACCGCCGCAGCGTGCCCGCTCGATCGCGAGGAAGCACGAGCGATCGGTCGTACCGCCGTGGCTTGGGCACGAGCCGGACAGCAGGCCGTGATGGTCGCCATCCAGCGTCTCTCGAACGAGCCGTACCGTGTCGAGTTCCGCCCCGTCGGAATCGAGGCGGTGGCAGCCCGGGAGCGACTGCTCCCCGGCGACTTCATCGGTTCGGACGACCGCAGCGTTACCGAAGCGTTCCGCTCTTACGCTCGACCGCTCCTCGGGCATCTCGATGCCGAGGAGCCGCTCCTCTTCGATTGACGACCGGCGAGGGACGATCAGATGACCACGTATCCCTCGCCGTCACGCTCCACCAACCGCCGCGCATAGCGCTCGAAATCGGGCAAGCGTGGCAACAGCTCCCCGAAGAGACGCTCGTTGAACGCGTTGTGTGCCTCCCGGCTCACCCAGCGCTCCACCCACACGTACCGCTGTGCTTCGTCCAGCCGAACCAGTTCCGAGGAAACGCAACCCTCAGCTTCCCGCGCCGCGGCGATCAGGACTCGAAAGGCCTGCTCGAACTCCGGCTGCATCCCTTCCTCGAGCTCGAAGAAGCTCAGATCGACGAACATCGACCTCCCCCGTCCGCTCTTCTCGCTATCCTGCGTCGCCGATGGAACGAGCGTCAACCGTGCCGCAGCGCCGACCAGAGCTGTCGAGAACGGGACAGCACGCTCCATCGGACACCGCACAACTGAACGAACCGGTACACTCTTCGAGAAGGAGGTGGGGCAGGCCGATGCACCGACGAACGATCGGCATTCTCGGCGGCATGGGACCGCTCGCTACGGCGGAGTTCTACCGGCGGATCGTGCTACGCACTCCGGCGCGCTCGGATCAGGAGCATCTCCATGTCATTCTCGATGCCGACCCGACGATACCCGACCGTACAGCCGCGTTGCTCGGGCGCGGCCTCGATCCCACCCCTGCCCTCATCGCTGCCGCACGCCGACTCGAAGCCGCTGGTGCCGACTTTCTCGTCGTGCCGTGCAACACGGCCCACGCATTCCTTCCGGCAGTGCAGGCAGCGATCACTGTACCGATCCTCGATATGATCGCTGAAGTGGCTGCTGCGATCGCCCAGCGTTACCCGCCCGCAACACGCATCGGACTGCTGGCGACGGAAGGAACGATCGCGACTGGCCTCTATGACCGGGCGCTGTCTCGGTATCACTTCCAGCTCGTCGTGCCCGACGAAGCGGTCCAGCGCCTGGTCAACCAGGCGATCGAGCGGGTCAAGCAGGGACTCCTCGATCGCCAGACGGCAGCGCTCGTTTCCCCTGCAGTCGATCGACTCGCACGAGAGGGAGTTGCTGCCATCGTCATCGGCTGCACGGAATTGTCACTGCTGCCGGAGTGGCAAGCCGACCTGCCGTTCGTGGACGCGACCACGATTCTCGCTGATGCCGCTGTCGCGATCGGCCTCGGCCAACGGCCTCTGCCGGCACCGCTGTCCGCGACGTGCCTCGCTTCGACCTGACCCACGCCGACGCACGAGCCTGTACACTTGAGTCGGCGACGGCGGCTCGCGCAGCCGCCAGGGGTATGCGATGCGTCGGCTGCTGGCGACGAACCTCGCGCTTTTCGTACTCGTA
Source organism: bacterium HR27 (assembly GCA_002898975.1). Lineage (GTDB taxonomy): Bacteria > Chloroflexota > Chloroflexia > Thermomicrobiales > Thermomicrobiaceae > Thermomicrobium. The sequence goes on from BEID01000041.1 coordinate 1,769, forward strand.
ACCTGCTTCGGTCTACTCCTCTTCCCTACCGAGTGCACCTGTGGTGCGGCCGAACCACATCCGCACGTCCTGTTCGCCCTGCCGGGCCATCACCACGGCCAGCATACCCATCATCACAACATGAAGGAGAGCGGTGCTGCTGTCGTTTTCACCGTACCGACCGGATCGCTGAACCCCGCTGTCCCAGTCGCCACGCTCCCCACGCTCATCGTTCCCCTCGTGGCTTCGGTCAAGCGGCAGAGTACCGTGGCCAGGGAAACACGGTCTCCTCGCTGGTTACCAGTACCCGAACTACCCCCACCGCGCCCATGAGGCCTCCGGGGTCACAGGTCGAGACTGAGTTGCACGAAAGCGTTAGGAGGGCACGGTGGGCACACGTTGGACGGTGCTGTTGATCATCCTCTCGCTCGTTTCCCTCGTCCCGCTGACCGCGGCGTGCCGCAGGGGAGAGGCAACCGCGAGCGTGCACGTCGAGGTCGTCGCAATCGACCCGTCTCCACCGACGGTTGGCCCAGCGACGGTGCGTTTCCGCCTCCAAGACAGCACCGAGGGGAAGCCCGTGGTGGGGCTCGGCACGGTCGAAGTCGAGGGAACGATGTCGCATGCCGGTATGGAGCCGGTCATCACCACGGCACGTGAAGAGGAAGACGGTGTGTACGTGACGGAGGGTTTCACGTTCACGATGGGCGGGGACTGGATACTCATCGTGCGCGGCACCTGGAATGGACAACGGTTCGAGGCCCGGGCCGAGATTCCGAACGTTCGCAGCAGCGCCGCCACACCGGTGCACCAACATGGGACGGTGAGACCATGAACCGCACGACAGTGCTGGGTAGCACATCTCGCCAGGGCTGGGGCGAGCTCACGCAGTGGCCCCTGCTCGGCTGGGTGCTCCGCTGGCGACACGCACGGACAACCGCCCAGACGGTGTTGTTGCTTCTCGCGGGACTCGTCCTGTACGATGGCTTTTTCGGTCCCTCCCTCGCCCCCAAGAATCTGGCCGGAACGCTGCCCTGGGTCCACTGGCGCGGGTTCGTCGTGCTCGCGCTGCTCCTCGCCGGCAATCTGTTCTGCTTTGCCTGCCCCTTCATGCTGCCACGGCGACTGGCCCAGCAGCTGTTCCGGCCCACGCGCTCCTGGCCGCGCTGGCTGCCAGGCAAATGGGTCGCTGTCACGCTCCTTGTCGGGTTTTTCTGGGCCTACGAGGCCTTCGATCTCTGGGCTAGCCCCCTGCTGACCGCCTGGGTGGCGCTCGCTTACTTCGTCGCTGCCTTCGTCATCGACGGCTTCTTCCGCGGGGCTGCTTTCTGCAAGCATGTCTGCCCGATCGGGCAGTTCAACTTCGTCGGGTCATTGCTCTCACCAACTGAAGTACGCATTCGCGACGCATCGATGTGCCAGCGCTGCCGAACCAAAGACTGTATCCGCGGCCGGTTCGATGCGAACCAGCGGCTCGTCCAGCGTGGCTGCGAGCTCGGTCTCTACCAGCCAGCCAAGATCGGAAACCTCGACTGCACGTTTTGTCTCGATTGCCTGCATGCCTGCCCGTACGGGAACGTCGGCATCCGCTGGCGTCTCCCGCTCAAGACAGAAATGGATCCCGAAACTCTGCGCTCCGGCATCGGCCACCTGCACACCCGACCAGACTGGGCAACGCTCGTTCTCGTCCTCGTCGCGCTCGGATTCCTCAATGCGTTCGGCATGGTTAGCCCCGTCTACCGTTTCCTCGAGTGGCTGAGCCAAACGCTGCACATCAGTAGCGAGCCTGCGCTCCTGGCCATCGTCTTCGTCGGGGCACTCGCTGCACTCGCGCTCGCGATCGGCCTGGCCAGCCAGCTGACGCGGGTGCTCGCACCCGTACCCGGCCCCCGTTGGGTCGCGACACGCTTCGTTTATACACTGGCGCCGCTCGGTTTCGGGATGTGGTCGGCACACTATCTTTTCCACTTCTTCACCGGCGCCCTCACGCTGCTCCCGCTGGCGCAACAGTTCGTCCTCGACCTGACCGGGCAGGCGATCCTCGGCCAACCGGCCTGGCACCTGGCGAGTCTTCTACCGATCGCCACGACGACCGACCTCGTTCTGATCGTGCTGGCACTCGGCTATTTCGGCTCGCTGGTCTGGACGATGCAGCTCGCAACGCGGTACCGGCTCGGCTTGCTGGCCATACTGCCCTGGATCGGTCTCCAGACAGGACTCTTCGTCGTCGGTATCTGGCTCCTCGGACAACCGATGGAGATGCGGGGTACACTGCTCGGCTGAGAGCGAGGTTCCGATGCATCGCTCGGTACGGTGGGCGTTCGTGACCATCCTGGCTATCGTGCTGCTGGCAGTGCCCATGCCGGCACAGGCCAACGGTGGGCAAGTACGCATCGCCAACCAGCCGATCGGCCCGTACGAGGTCACAGTCTTCACGAGTCCGGTGCCGCTCCGCACCGGAACGGTCGACGTGAGCGTGCTCCTCCAGCGTGCTGACACAAAACAGATCGTCGACGGTGCGGAGATCGTGCTCTGGATCGAGCCAGCGACAGGTGGCGCACCGCAGCAGTACCCAGTAACGCGTGACCAGGCGACGAACAAGCTCTACTATGCTGCTGAGTTCTCGCTCGACCGCCCCGGCGAATACCTGTTCCGACTGGAGATACGGGCACCTGAGGCCGCCGGTACCGTCAGCTTCACGGCTACGGTCGAGAAGGCTCGCACCGGCTTCTGGCAGGCCTGGTGGTTCTGGGCACTCGTCGGCGTGGCTTCGGTGATCCTTCTCTGGTGGCTCTTCGGCCGTACGACGCCCGCGCGAGCCGGATCCCCGACCGAAATCGCGGACCGAACGAGGAGGCGATGATGCCTCGGACGCTACGCACCGTATCGTGGGTCGTTGCGCTTCTGGCTGTGCTCGCCACCGGTGCCGGGTACCTCTATGGCTGGTACCAGGCTCAGCAGGCCGACGCCTGGGCGCTCGAGCTCGACGGCCGGCCTGCGCCGAGCTTCACCCTTGCGAGTCACGGAGAGCAAACAGTCAGGCTCGATGATCTCACCGGCCGGATGGTGGGCTTGACGTTCGTCCATTGCTGGTGCACGGATAGGTATTCGGGCGACTCCGATCCGCTGGTTGCTGCACACCGAGAACCGTCACTAAACGTTGCGGAGCAGGTAGCGCTGGTGACTGTGACCGCCGTTCCGGAGTGCGCGAGAACGGGCCCCATCGACCGGGTCGGAGACCCGAGCGACCCCGCTGGCTCACGGACCTCGACCTGATGACGGGTAAAGACTCGAGCCAGCGCAACCTGACCTCGCGGGCACCCGCCCCGGGGTTGCCCGTTGCGAGCAGGCGCGGAAACCACTCTTGACCGTTCGGTGTGGGCAGTGCTCGATCGGGAGAACAGAGACACCCTCCTGATCCGCGGCGAGGCACTCGAGTCCGAATCGTTCGCTCGTGTCCTCGAGCACCTCGCCGCAGCCCGTGTGTTCAGTCAGTAATCTCGCTCGCGAACTCCGCCTCCGTCTCGGTGAGCGCCTCGTCGATGATCGTCACGATCCGGTCGATCTCCTCTTTCGTCACGACGAGGGGCGGAGCCACGTGGACGATCTCCCACACCCGTGTCAAGAGACCCTTTTCGTTCATCCGTCGCTCGAGCGCCTTGACGAACGCACTGTTCCGTGGCCACTTTTCCTTTGTCGACTTGCTCTTAACGAGTTCGATCCCGCACATCAGTCCGAGGCCTCGCACATCACCGACCGTCGGGTGGCGCAGCAAACCGCGCAGCTGTTCGAGCAGGTAAGCACCCTTCTCGGCACTCTGCTCGACAAGGCCTTCGCGGTCGAAGATTTCCAAGTTCTTCAGCGCAGCAGCCGCTGCGACAGCGTGCCCGCCGAAAGTCAGGAGGTGGCCCAGTGGCACTTCCTTCTGCTCCTGGAAGACTTCGAAGACGCTATCACGGACGGCCACAGCACCCATCGGCGCGTAGCCGGAGGTAATCCCCTTGGCCATCGTCATCAGGTCGGGTACGACCCCGAAATGCTCGGCCGCGAACATCTTGCCGGTTCGACCGAATCCGTTGATGACCTCGTCCATGATGAGCAACACGCCGTACTTATCGCAGATCTCCCGTAAACGCTGCCAGTACTTCGGCGATGGAACATGAACCCCGTTCGAGGTCGAGATCGGCTCACCGATCACCGCCGCGACGGTTTCCGGATCCTGATAGAGAATTTCCTGCTCCACGTAGTTGGCGCACATGAGGTCGCCTTCTTCACCTTCGAGCCCGAAATCGTTGCGATAACGGTTCGGCGACGGAACATAGTAGACGCCGTACATGAAAGGCCCGAAGAACTTCTCGTTGCGGGACTGTGTCAGCGACATCGCACCGTAGGTCATGCCGTGGTAGCTGCCGCGCCGTGCGATGATCTTATAGCGCTTCGGGAACCCGCGCATCGCCTGCACCTGCTTGGCGATCTTGATGGCGCTTTCGACCGCCTCCGAGCCACCCGAGCAGAAGAACACCCGGTTCAGATCGCCCGGGAGACGCTGCGCCAGCTCGTGTGCCAACCGCACCGTCGGAACCGTCGTATGATTCGCCGAGGAGACGTAAGCGATCTTCGCGGCCTGCTCAGCCATGGCTTCCGCGATCTCGCGCCGTCCGTGCCCAGCATTCACGACCCACAGACCGGAAAGTCCGTCGATGTACTCGCGCCCGTACACGTCGACGAGTGTGCTGCCATAGGCCCGCTCGAAGACTCGGAAACCGCGCTCTTCGGCCAGCCTGATCCACTCGGCGGAATGGATCCAGACATGCTTGAGCGCCTCCTGCTCGAAGTCGACGGCAGTTTGCGGCTCGGGATGCACTTTCACCTGCTCGGTCATTCGACACCCCCATGTGTCCTCAACCAGTCGGTTTGCGGAACGTACCTCTCGATCGGAGGGGTCTCGCTTCTCACCCACCGATCCGCACCTGGCAGTGTCACACAAGAAGTGGATGACGACAAGCTGCTCGCTCATGCGACCCTAATCGGCATGTTCGCGATGAATGTGCGCTGGAATCGACCGATAATCGCAGCATCGCATCGTTGGCATCTTCTCGATTCGAGTCTGTGCACTGCTGTGTTCGGTGCACGCTGCGACGCCATCCAGGCACCGCCTGCTCGCTTGCATACAGCACCGGATCGTGGCTATCCTTCAGCCCTGAAGGAAAACGACGGAAGGTCTTGCGCTCACCTTGCCTGCCTGCTATAGTAGCGAGCTGAAGTCCTCGATGCGTTGCCCGCGCAATGGCGCGCGAGCGGTGGAGGAGGAAGGTACGATGGCTGCAACGGTGCGGCTTCACTGTCCGGCAACGAATCGCAGTGCTTCCCCAACGAGTTCCCCGAAGAGGCCAACACCTCGCGATCGTGTGCTGAGGTTGATGTAACCATCGCCTCGCAACGAGCCTGTCGCTTCCGCATGGCAACCAGATTCGAACGGTGACGCTCAAAACGAGAAACCGCTCCTCGTTGATCGCTGGAAAGAGACGAGACGGATCCGATCGAAGTCGCTCCAAGTCGGTGAGCGACCACCTCACTGGAGAGGGAAGGGAGTCGAGAACGCGATGAAGCGCATGACGGTGGAAGAGCGCCGACAGCACGCACCACTGTACCGCTCGGAGTACGAGCACGATGCCTGTGGAACCGGCTTCGTCGCTGACCTCAGCGGGAAGCCCAGCCACACGATCGTGCGCTACGCACTGGAAGCAGTCGTCAATCTGACCCACCGTGGTGCGGTTTCCGCCGACGCGAAGACGGGCGATGGTGCTGGTATCACAGTACAGTTGCCTCGCAAGCTGCTGGCCCGCGAGTTGGCTCGCCTGTACGGCCTCACCGTCGAGCCCGAGCGTTTGGCTGCTGGTCTCGTGTTTCTTCCGGCCAACGACCCGTCCCTTGCAGCACGGTGCAAGCAGACACTGACCGAAGCGCTGCACGCGCAAGGTATTGCCGACGTCTGGTGGCGGGAGGTCCCGATCGACCCGGACGTCCTGGGCCAGCAGGCACGGCAGACGATGCCGCGCATCGAGCAAGTGATCGCAGCGCGGCCAGCTGACATCGATGCGATGGAGTTCGAGCGCCGGCTCTATCTGGCTCGCCGGCAGGCCGAACGGGTCGCGAAGGAGATCGGGGCACGCGACTTCTTCGTGCCGTCGCTCTCCTGCCGAACGATCGTCTACAAGGGCTTGTTCGTCGCCCGCGATCTGGCAGCGTTCTACGCCGATCTCCAGGATCCGCTGATGGAGAGTGCTCTCGCGCTCTTCCACCAGCGCTACAGCACGAACACTTTTCCGACCTGGCAACTGGCCCAACCGTTCCGGCGCATCGCGCACAACGGCGAGATCAATACGCTCCAGGGCAACCGGAACTGGATGCGCGCCCGTGAGCCGGAACTCTCGTCGCCGCTCTGGGGCGACCGGTTGACCGAGCTGCTCCCGCTCATCGATCCGGATGGGTCCGACTCGATGAGCCTGGACCAGGTTCTGGAGCTGCTCGAACTCTCCGGGCGCGACATCGTCCATGCAGTGGCCATGCTGATTCCGGAAGCCTGGGAACACATGGACGATCTCTC
>BEID01000042.1 GCA_002898975.1 bacterium HR27
CGCACCGGGCAGATAGGCTGGCAGGAGCTGTGCCAGGAGTCGCGTTCCTTGCGCGAAATCCGGGTCGTAGGCGGCGCGCGGCTCGCTGAGGATCGCGTTGCCCCGTGCCAGCAGTGCGATGGTCACGTAGATGGTCATGACCAGAGCGACCGTCGCGAGCGCCACGACGCTGTGAGATGCCGCGAGTTTCCAGCGCAAGCGCGTGCGGAAACGCTGCACGAGACGGGCTGGTCGGAGCGAAAAGTGCCTCACCGATCGCCCTCCCGCCGCTCGAACCGGTAACCGACGCCCCAGTAGGCGACGATGCGATCGGCTGGTGAGCCTGCTCCGCCCAGCTTCTTGCGGATCCGAGCGATGCAGGCATCGACCGCACGCTCGCCGACGCAGGATTCCGTGCCCCACACCCGTTCCAGCAGGTAGTCGCGGCTGAACACGCGGCCAGGATTTGCGGCCAAGAACCAGAGGAGGGCGAACTCGCGCGCGGTCAGCTGGACCGGCCGGCCATCGCTGCGCACCTCGCGCGTCGCCGGATCGATGACGAGATCAGGCAGGACGATCGGCTCGTGCCGTTCGGTGAGACGGCTGGCTTCTGCGACCGCTTCGACGCGCCGCAGGATCGCACGTACCCGGGCAACGACTTCGCGCAACGAGAACGGCTTGACCACATAGTCGTCAGCACCGAGTTCCAGTCCCACGACGCGATCCAGTTCGGCGCTGCGAGCGGTCAGAACGAGCACCGGAACGAGCGACTCGCGCCGCAGTGCGCGCAGGACGTCGAGTCCGTCCATGCCGGGGAGCATGAGGTCGAGGATGACGAGGTCGGGGGAGTCGCTGCGCGCGAGAGCGAGTCCGTTTGGCCCATCGTAGGCGGTCGCAACGGTGTGACCGGCCTGCTCGAGAGCCGTGCGGAGATGACGGGCCAGCTCGATCTCGTCCTCGATCACGAGGATCCGTGCCACGGGTGGGACTCCCGATATTGTGCAGGCATGATACCTGAAGCGTTCCTCAGCTGCTCGCGCGTACCTCGATATCCCGGCGCTGGAACCACCACACCGTGAGCGCAGCGAGCACGAGAGTCCAGCAGAGTACGACGAGGACTGCCTGTCCGAGCGGTGGTGTGCCTGGTGGAACCGCGCCACCGAACGCTGGGGTGCGCGCGATCGCTTCGGCGTTCCAAAGATAAAAGAAGAGCGGGATTTTGGCCCACCAGCCGCCGAGCCCTTGCAGCAGGGCAGCGAGTACCCCTTCGGTCAGCACCAGCCCGATGGTAATACCGACCGCAACGGATTGCGAGCGTGTCCAGACAGTCAAGGCCAGTGCCAGGACGACCGGGGCTACGAGCGACCCGACGGTGCGCACCGGCAGGAGGAGCACTGCCACCAGCCACGCTTCCATATCCGGTGCGACCAGGGCCGGTCGATCGAGCCAGAAGGCCGCTAGCAGCGGTGCAGCGCTCAACGGGACGAACGCAGTCGCGAGCACGAAGACGACGGTTCCGGCGAGGAGCGCGAGCAGCTTGGCTCCCAGTGCCTGCCAGCGCGGGAGGCCGGTAGGCAGGATGAGCCGCCAGGTGCCCCAGCTGTACTCGTTGGCGACGAACGTCGCCGTCACGATCGCCAGGAAGGTCTCACCGAAGCCTCCGGCGAGCAGGAACGCCTGCTCGTAGGCTCCCGGGAACGTCAGACGCTCGACGAACTGCTCGCGCACCGCCGGCGCGCCGCGCTGCGCCATCCAGAGGGCGAAAGCGAGCCAGAACAGGCTCAACGCGATTCCGAGCAGGACCGAGACACGGAAGAGTCGGAGACGGCGGAGTTTGAACCATTCCACGGCTACCGCTTGCAGCATCACGAACCCCCTCGTTCATCCTCGCACGCGTGACCAGATCGAGCGTCGTCGCCTCGGCTCACCGGAAGCAAATGTGTCTGCCTCGGTCATCGTCAGAAAGAACTGCTCGAGTGTAGTCTCCTCCCGGCACAACTCGAGTACCGGGACGCCATGCTCGACAAGAAGCCGTGAAAACGCTTCCTGACGCTCCGGCGGAATCAGGAGCCGCACGGTCTCACCGTTCTCCTCGAGCACCTGCACCCAGGACAGCTGCTGAAGCACGGTGTGCAGTCGAGCCCGCTCGGGAGTGCGGAGGCGGAAGGTTCGATTGCCCGTCAGCAGATCGGCCAGTGCACCCGATGCGACCGGCTCGCCGTGCGCCAGGATCAGGACGTGGCTGCACGTCTGCTGCACTTCGGCGAGCACGTGGCTGCAGAGAAGGATCGTCTGTCCACTGGCGGCGAGACTGCGGACGAGCTCGCGCACTTCGACGATCCCTTGCGGGTCGAGGCCGTTGGTCGGCTCGTCGAGGATGAGCAGCGCCGGTTCGTGCAGGATGGCAGCGGCGATCGCGAGGCGCTGGCGCATGCCGAGCGAATAGGTGCCGACTCGCTGCTGAGCGGCCTGGGTCAACCCGACCCGATCGAGCGAGGTCGCGATCTGCCGTTCCGGTACACGACGGAGGCGGGCCAGGATCGCCAGGTTTTCCCAGCCGCTGAGATAGGGATAGAAGGTCGGCGACTCGACGAGCGCGCCGACGTGCCGGAGTGCTGCCTGCGGTGCACGACGAGCGTCGTTTCCGAGGATCAGCACCTCGCCGGCATCCGGCCGTACCAGACCGAGCAACGCGCAGATCGCCGTCGTCTTCCCCGCTCCGTTGGGGCCAAGCAGTCCCAGCACCTGCCCAGGCTCCAGCGTGAGCGAGAGATCGCGGAGGACGACACGACGTCCGTACCGTTTGGTGAGACCGCGGACCTCGAGCACCGGTGGCGGCGGCGCGGAGATCGGCGCCTGTCTCGCGTGAACCGAAGCCACTCGCATAGGTGCCTCCTTTTCACGAGCCAGCCCATCGGAGACCAGCGTAGGAGGAACCGGTGACGAAATCGTGACAGAACGATGCCGTTCCGTTGACGGCGCGCGGCTGCCCGATCACTCCGAAGTCGTGACAGCCCGAGCGAGGGAGTGGCAGACTCTGGAGCATCGGGTACTACCCGCGAGGGGGTACCTGGGGTGATGGACAAGGCGCCTGACCCGTCGTACGCTGGAATGGTGCGTGGGGGACCGACTGAGTCAGACGAGGGAACGCTGGTGACCGGGGTGGGAGAAGGCCGTCGCTTGGAGCCACCCACGTTCCAGGACATCCTGCACGCGCGTGCGGTCGTGCGGCGCTATCTCGCGCCGACACCACTCGTCCATTCGCCGCTGCTCAGCGAGCGCCTCGGCTGCACGGTCTACCTCAAGTGCGAGCAACTCCAGCCGATCGGCGCGTTCAAAGTGCGCGGCGGCATCTACCTCATGAGCCGGCTCACCCCAGAGGAGCGCGCCCGTGGCGTCGTGACGGCTTCGACGGGTAATCACGGGCAATCGATCGCTTACGCGGCTCGCCTGTTCGGGATCCGCGCCATCGTCTACGCACCGGAAGGGGCCAACCCCCTCAAGGTGGCCGCGATGCGTCGCCTGGGTGCCGAAGTGGTGTTGACCGGGCGGGATTTCGACGAGGCCCGGCTGGCGTGCGAGGCACGGGCCGCCGCGGAGGGGCTCCGCTATGTCCACTCAGCCAACGAACCGGATTTGATCGCCGGTGTCGGCACGTATGCCCTGGAAATTCTCGACGAGGTGCCCGATGTCGAGGCGGTGCTCGTCCCGATCGGCGCTGGGAGCGGCGTCTGCGGGACCGGCATCGTGATGAAGACAGTCAACCCTGCGATTCAGGTCATCGGGGTCCAGGCAGCCGGTATGCCGGTCGTCTACGAGTCGTGGCGGCAGGGGCGCCTTCTCGAACTCGCCGAGGGCTATACATTCGCGGAGGGGATCGCGACGCGTGTCGCGTTCGAGTTGCCGCTCCGCATCATCCGCGAGCGCGTCGACGACATCGTGCTGGTGACTGACGAAGAGATCGCCCGCGCGATGGTGGAACTGCTGGAAACCCGCATCGTTGCCGAGGGGGCTGGTGCTGCGGCTCTGGCCGCAGCGTACCGGCTGCGCGACCGGCTCGCCGGTAAGAAGGTCGTGCTCGTCGTGAGCGGGGGGAACGTGACCCTCGAGACGCTCCGCTGGGCTTTCAGCGTGTACGACGCGTCAGCCGCGGCATCGAGGTGAGTCGATGAGCGTCTTCGAGCAGTTCGGGCGCTGGCTTCGCCGGCGACAAGGGATCGAGCGCAATCCGCTCTATCGCATCGCGAGCGACGTCGTCGAGGGGCGGATCTCGGTCGAGCAGGCCTACAGCGCGGCTGAACACCCGAGCACTGTGGCGCGCCTGGCCGATGGTGACTTGTGGGAAGTGCTGGACGAGGCGGGACATCTGGCGCTCGATCGGCCGGAGCACGCGCTGTTACTGACCCGGCTGGTGATCCTCGCCGCTCGACAGAAGGGGTTCGACCGTGTGCTCATGGAGGCCAACCTACGAGCGGCTGATATCCTGGCCGAGTACATCGGGCCGGACGAGGACGAGAAGACGGAAGCCGAGCGGCAGCGCGAGCAGGAGTTGCATCTTCAGGAGGCGCTGCGGGCGGCGCGCCGGATCGCTAATGCAGCCGGCCAGCGGCGAGCCTTGGCGCGACTGGCGCGTCTCGCCTGGCAGCGTGGGGAACGGGATCGGGCCCGGGAACTCCTCATGCGTCAGCTCGAGTCGGGACGCGAGGACACCGACACGCTCGAGGATGTCGAGACGGCGCTCATGCTCGGTGATCTGGCCCGTCAGGAAGGGAACCTTTCGGCGGCACGCGAGTTCTACAACCGGGCGAGTCGCAGTGCCCGGCGGGTCGGTCACTATGCAGGCATGGTCGATGCGCTCCTGCGGCAGGTGGCTATCCTGCGCGAACTGGGTGACCTCGACGCGGCCTATGCACTCCTCCAGCAGGCCCAGGAAGCAGCGGAGCGGATGATCGACCATCGCCTGCAGGCCGAGATCGCGATCCAGATCGGTGCCATCCTCGTCGAACAACGACGGCTCAGCCAGGCCCGTGCCGCACTGGTGACCGCGCTCGAGCGAGCCCGGGCGGCGGCGGATCTGGCACTGGAGAGTCGCTGCCTGATCGGTCTGACACAGATCGAGCGGCAGGCCGGGAAATTCCGTGATGCTGCCGATCACCTGCACCAGCTCGCCAATCTGGAACTCCGCCTCGGCAACCGCCGTGCTGCCATCCGGGCGCTGCTCGACGCCGCGGAATTCTCGCTGGAGGCGCAGCAGCCGCAACGAGCGCTCCAATTTCTCCAGCTCGCCCAGCAACAGAGTGAGGTCAACGAAGATCCGGCACTGCGCCAGCGGTTGTTCGGCCTGTCGGGACTCGCTCATGCCGCGCTCGATCACCGTGGCGAGGCGCTCGAGTACCTGTACCAGGCGTTCCGGCTCGCACAGCAGAGCGGGAACGTAGAGGAGCAGGCCCGCTGGCTCATCGGTACTGGCGAGGTCCTGCTCGAGTTCGGGGAACTTCAAGATGCGATCACCGTCGCCAAGCACGCGGCAGGACTGGTGCGGACCGCGGAGAGTCCCAAGCTCGAGGCGCAGCTCTCCGTCCTCCTGGGGGCGATCGCGCTGGCGCGTGGCTTGCGACGGGAAGCCGAGCAGTATCTCCAGGCTGCGTGCGAACAGGCTGATCGGGCGCACGACTTCGCTGTCCAGGAGCGGGCGCTCTTGCTCCTGGCCGAACTCCAGCTCCAAGACGCCGATCCTCACGGTGCGATCGGCTATCTCCGGCAAGCGCTCGAACTGGCGACAGCGACGGGGAACGACGAACTGCGGGCGCGCCTGCATGGGCGTATCGCCCGTCTCTACCAGTCGTTGCACTTCTTCCGTGAAGCGGAGGAACACTATCGTGCTGCCAGGCAGATTGCCCAGGAGATCGATTCCCTGCCGCTCCTCGCCCGTGCGCTACGCGGTCTGGCGACCGTCCTCGACGCCTCCGGCCGTGCCGAGGAGGCGCTGACGACCTATCGAGAAGCGATCGCACTGGCGGAACAGCTGGGCGACCGACGGGCGGCGCTGGCGCTCCACTACAATGCCGCGCTGCTGCTCCTCGATCGCGGCAACGATGGGGAAGCACGTTATCATCTCCGGCTGGCCCACGAGCTGGCCTTGGCGCTGGGTGACGACCAGCTGGCCGCCAGCCTGCGAGAACTGCTCGGTCCGGATATCCGGCAGGCACCCGTATTCGAGGAACCAGCTGACGAGTTGCTGAGCGAATCCCCGCTGAGCCCGCGCCGGCGCACCGAGCTGCCATACGACCTCCCATGACCTCTGGAGCCGCGTACGAACGCGTGTTCCTCTAGACGTACGTACACCCCTGTGCTAGACTGCACCGTGCCAGGCAGGCACGAGCGGAGTGCACTGGCGTGCGGGATGGGGGAAGCCCACGCCACAGGGTGTCGCGTTGCCTGGAACCAGAGGTCGCGATCGGCGAGAGGAGCGAAGCGGGATGTCGTACGTCGTCGAGCGGAGCGTTCGATTCGCGCGGGCGAGTTCGTCACCCTATGCAGCGTTGCAGCTCAGCAGTGAGCATCAGGCCGAGGGGCTGCGACTCTTCGCAGCCGTGGTCGAACCGCTCGACCCGTTGCCGAGCAGCCCCGAAGTCGGTCGGCGCGTGCTTGCTCTGCTGCAACATGCTGTCTGGCAACTGGGCCCGCACGCTTCGCTGGACGAGCTGAGCGAGGCGCTCACCGAAGCCTTTCTTCGCGCCAACCACTGGCTGGTGACGCTGAACAGCGGTCGTCCCGGCTCGCAGTGGCATCGCTTCGGTGCGACGTGCGTCCTACTGAACGGTAAGGACCTCGTGCTCGCGCAAGTTCCACCGAGCGCGGCGATCGTGGTGCAGGAGCGAGAGCTCTTCTCCTTCCCCCCTCACCCCGAAACCACCGAGCCGGCACGTTTCGCGAGCGCCCTGGGTAGTGCACGCCAGCTCCAACCGGCGCTCTACTACACGCGTAGCGCTCCTGGTGACCTCGTGGTGGTGACGACGGGGGCGTACGGTCACAAGCCCCTGGCCAAGCACGGGAGCCAGCTCGCCGAGCTGACACCGGCCCAGCTGTTCGATGCGCTCGAAGAACTGGCTCTCGATCGTGGCGATCCAGCGAGTCCACCGGCGGTTATCCTGCGGATTCCGGCACCGCTCCGGTTCACGCAGCAACCGGTCCGCCGGGTGAGCGAACTCTTGCGGCTGCTCCTGCCGGAGCGGCATCCGCAGGACGAACGTCCCGGGACGACCGTGGACGGATCGGATGTTGACGCGAGTCAACCGCACGGGCAGACTAAAGAGGCGCTGGAGGAGTGGGCTGGGGAGATACCTGCAAACGGAACGGCGACCCGCCAGAGCGATGACCCACTCGCCGCGCGCTGGCCGCAGGTCGGTGAAGGGGATGACAGCGAGCCGCCGCCAGCGGCTCCCAGGGGCAGGGGGCGAACGCTGACCGAGCTCATCATTGGGCTCGCCATCGCGAGTGTCACTGGGCTGCTGGGCATGTGGCAGCTCCTCCGGCGCCGGCGCCGACTGGTTCTGCCGCAGGACGAAGGCACCTTCGGTTTACCCCGACTGGAACGGCACGAAGATCGCATTCGCTTGCCTGACCTCACACCGGTTCGTCGCCAGTTGCCCCGCCTGCCAGCCAGTCGTCTGACCGGTCTCATTGCCCTGGGACTCATCGGAGCACTGACGACGACCCTGGTCGTCTCCATCCAGAGCGAGCGGACCTCCGAGCGTGAGCAGGCGTACACGCAGCTGTACCAGTCGGCAGTTGCCGAGCGGCAGCTCGCTGAGCAGTCCACCGATCCGGTAATCGCCCGGGCTTATCTCCAAACTGCATCGCAGCGTTTGGAGCGTGCGGCGGCGCTCGGCCTCGATCCACAACTCGTCATGCAGGAGCGGACGGCGATCGAGCGGGTTCTCGATCGGCTGCTCCATGTGGAGCGCCTGCCGGCGAACGCAGTCCAGGTCCTCGGTGCGGTACCCTCCGCTCCTGCAGGTGTGACCCCCCGCCTCTTCTTCGGGAACGGGCAGCTCTACATCCTCACCGATGCGCTCTACCGACTGGATGCCGGTGGAACGCGCCTGGTTCGCTTGCTCGGGCCGGGCGACCGGGTCGACGGCGTGGAGGTCGGGACGCTGGTCGGTGCAGCCTGGGATGAGGGTGTGCCGGTCGCGTTCGATGGGAGCGTCGCCTATCGATTCGATCCGACCACGGCCCGCTGGAGTGCGATACCAGTCGGCACCTTCGGCGCCCCCTACCAGAACGTCGCTGCGGTCGGTACGTTCACCGGGAATCTCTATCTGCTGCAGCCGCAAAGCGGGCAGATTCCCC